>NZ_AP019371.1:0-127500 GCF_004001265.1 Actinoplanes sp. OR16
CCTTCGCGATCGCCTGGCGGGTGCTGCCGGCCACCGGGTACGTGACCCCCGAGATCAGCATCGGCGGCTGGGCGGCGTCGGTGACGCTGCCGGTGCTCGCTCTGCTGATCGGCTCGGTCGCCAGTGCCGCCGCCCAGTTCCGCACCGCGGTGCTCGACACCCTCGGCCGCGACTACGTGCGCACCCTGCGCGCCCGCGGCATCAGCGAACGGCACGTGATCTTCCGGCACGTGCTGCGCAACTCGGCCGGACCCGGCTTGACCGTGCTCAGCCTGACCACGTTCACCCTGCTCGGCGGCGCCGTCTTCATCGAGCAGGTGTTCGCCCTGCCCGGCATGGGCCAGCTCGCCAACGAGTCGGCCCAGATCAACGACGTGCCGATGGTGATGGGCACCGTGCTCGTGACCATCGTCATCGTCCTGGTCGTCAACTTCCTCGGTGACCTCGCCGCCACGGCGCTCAACCCGAAAGCGAGGACCCGATGAAACGCGGAGTGCTCGGCAAGCTGCTGCGCAACCCGCTGGGCGCCGTCTGCCTGGCGTACCTGATGCTGATCATCGCCGTCGCCGTGGTCAGCCCATGGCTGGCGCCGTACGGTCCGTCGGTCACCGAGCTGGACGCGACCGACGCCGCCCCGTTCACCCCCGGGCATCTGCTCGGCGGTGACAGCGCCGGCCGCGACATCCTGTCCCGGCTGATGTGGGGTTCGCGGCAGACGGTGCTCGCCTGCCTCATCGTCCTGGTCGTGTCGGTCACGGTCGGCGCCGTCACCGGCCTGATCGCCGGCTTCTACCGCGGCCGGTTCGAGGGCGCCGCCGGATTCGTCGCGGACGTGATCATGTCGCTGCCCGGCATCGTCCTGCTGATCGCTCTCTACGCGCTGACCGGCCCGAACGTCCCGGTCGCGATGGCCGTGTTCGGCCTGCTGCTCGCCCCCACCTACTACCGCCTCGTCCGCGGTGTCGTGCTGACCGTGCGCACCGAGCTCTACGTCGACGCGGCCCGCGTGGCGGGCCTGTCCGACCTGCGCATCGTCGGCCGGCACGTGCTGTGGGCGGTCCGCGCGCCGGTGATCATCCAGAGCGCGTTCATCCTCGCCTCGGGCATCGGCATCGAAGCGGGTGTGTCGTTCCTCGGCCTCGGCGACCCGGCCGGCGCCTCCTGGGGCATCGTGCTGCAGAACTCGTTCAACGGCATCTACAACAACCGGTGGGCCGTCGTCTGGCCCGCCCTGGTCATCAGCCTGACCATCCTCGCGCTGATCCTGCTCGGCAACGCGCTCAGCGACGTGCTCCAGTCGTCGGCCCGCAGCAAGACCCTGTCACCGAAGGCCCGCCGCGCGGCGATCGAGGATGCCGGCAGAACCGCGGAGGTACGCGACTCGGCTCCGGTGGGAAGCTCCGACGACGTCGTGCTGTCGATCCGCGGCCTGCGCATCGGCTACCCGTCCGCCGACGGCGTGCGCGAGGTCGTGCACGGCGCCGACCTCGACGTGCGACGCGGCGAGATCCACGGCCTGGTCGGCGAATCCGGCTCCGGCAAGTCCCAGATCGCCTTCAGCACCCTCGGCATCCTGCCCCGCGAAGCCGTCGTCCTCGGCGGTCACGTGCTGCTCGACGGCGACGACCTGCTCGCCGACGACACGAAGATGCGCGCCGCGCGGGGACGGCGGATCGCGTACGTCCCGCAGGAACCGATGTCCAACCTCGACCCGTCGTTCACCATCGGCAAACAGCTCGTGTACGGGCTGCGCGCGGTCACCTCGCTGACCGCCGGCCAGGCCCGTGAGCGTCTCGTCGGCCTGCTCACCCGCGTCGGGATCACCGACCCGCAGCGGGTCATGGGCCTCTACCCGCACGAGATCTCCGGCGGCATGGCCCAGCGGGTGCTGATCTGCGGCGCGGTCGCCGCGGACCCGGACGTCATCGTCGCCGACGAGCCGACCACCGCCCTCGACGTCACCGTGCAGGCCGAAGTCCTCGAACTGCTCCGCGAGCTCAGCCGTGAACGGGGCCTCGCCATGATCCTGGTGACCCACAACCTCGGTGTCGTCGCCGATCTGTGCGACACGTTCAGCGTCATGAAGGACGGCCGGATCGTCGAGCACGCCGATGTCGAGGAGATCTTCGAAGCGCCACGCGAGGCGTACACCAAGGATCTTCTCTCCTCCTCCCGCAGCGTCGAACTGATGGAGATCTGACCATGAGCGAGCCGCTGCTGCGCGTCACCGACCTGGTCGTCCGCTTCCCGGGCCGGCACAAGAGCTTCACGACCGTCATCGACGGTGTCTCCTTCGACCTCGCGGCCGGGCAGACGCTGAGCCTGGTCGGCGAGTCCGGGTCGGGCAAGACCACGATCGGGCGTGCCATCCTCGGCCTCGCGCCGGTCAGCGAAGGCACTGTCGCTCTGCGCGGCGAGACCATCAGCAACGTCTCCCGGGCCCGGCGCCGCGAACTCGCCCGCGATGTGCAAGTCGTCTTCCAGGACCCGTACTCCTCGCTGAATCCGGCGATGACCGTGGGCGACATCCTCGTCGAGCCGCTGACCGCCGCCGGCGTGACCGGCGGCCGCGAGCGGGTCCGGGAACTACTCGACGCGGTCGGGCTGCCCGCCGACGCCGCGGGCCGCTACCCGCGCGAGTTCTCCGGCGGCCAGCGGCAGCGCATCGCCATCGCCCGGGCGCTCGCCCTCGACCCGGCGGTGATCGTCTGTGACGAGCCGACCAGCGCCCTGGACGTCACCACCCAGGCCCGGGTGCTGCGCCTGTTCAAACAGATCCAGGAACGCACCGGTGTGGCGTACCTGTTCATCAGTCACGACCTCGGCGTCGTCAACGACATCAGTGACCGGATCGCGGTGCTCTACCGCGGCAAGATCGTCGAAATGGGTGACGCCGGCCAGGTCGCCTCGGCTCCCCGGCACGAGTACACCCGCCGCCTGCAGATGGCCGCTCCGATCGCCGACCCGCGTAAGCAGCGCGAACGCCGGGAGATGCGCCGCGCCCTGCTCGCCGCCGATCCGGCCTGACCGCCCCTCCGCGTTCCCACCCCCTTTTCGCCACACCAGGAGATGTGTCCATGGCATCGTCCGCCGCACCCAGCGCACCCCGCTTCGAGCACCGCACCGAACCCGGCCGGGTGCTCGGCATCGGCACACCTCACCCGCGCCTGTCCTGGACCGTCGACCACGCCGAGCGCGGGTGGCAGCAGACGGCGTACGAAGTCGAGATCGTCCGTGACGGGCAACCTCAGCTGTTCCGCGTCGCCGGTGCCGAACAGGTCCTGGTGCCGTGGCCGGCGCTGCCGCTGACCTCCCGCGAGCAGGCGCAGGTCCGGGTGCGGGTCGCCCACGGCGACGACTGGAGCCCGTGGAGCCCGGCCGGTGTCGTGGAGGCCGGGCTGTTCTCCGAGTCCGACTGGGCAGGCCGGTTCATCAGCCCCACGGTCGTCGGCGCCATCGGCAACCCGGCTCCCCTCCTGCGCGGACGGCTCACGGTGCCCGGCCCGTTCCGGCAGGCCCGCCTGTACGCCACCGCGCACGGCGTCTACGTGCCGTCGATCAACGGACGCCGCGTGGACGACACCGTCCTCGCGCCCGGATGGACCTCCTACGAACACCGGCTGCGCTACCAGGTCTACGACGTCACCGACCTGATCCAGCACGGCGAGAACGTCGTCGACGTGCTGCTCGGCAACGGCTGGTACCGCGGCCGGCTCGGCTACACCAACGACCGCGCCCTCTACGGCGACCGTCTCGCCCTGCTCGCCCAACTGGAGGTCACCACCACCGGCGGCGCCGTGCACGTGCTCGCCACCGACGGCACCTGGCAGGCCCGGGACAGCGAGGTCCTCACCGACGACCTGTACGACGGACAGACCACCGACCTGCGGCTGCGCGGTCTCGACAACGCCACCGCCGCCACCAAGACGATCGACGCCGACCTGTCCCGGCTGGTCGCGCCGGAGGGCCCGCCGATGCGCCCCACCGAGGTGCTGCCCGCCCACCGGGTGTGGACCTCCCCGGCGGGCAGGACCCTCATCGACTTCGGCCAGAACGCCGTCGGCTGGGTACGGCTGCGCGTCTCCGGCCTGCCCGCGGGCACCACCGTCGTCGTCCGGCACGCCGAAGTCCTGGAGGACGACGAGCTCGGCACCCGTCCGCTGCGCAGCGCCCTGGCCACCGACACCTGGGTGCTCGCCGGCGGTGACGAGGTCCTCGAACCGTCGCTGACCCTGCACGGCTTCCGCTACGCCGAGGTCACCGGCGTGCCCGGCCTGACGCCCGGCGACATCGAACTGGTCGTGGTCGGCTCGGATCTGCGCCGCACCGGCTGGTTCACCTCCTCGCACGACCTGCTCGACCGGCTGCACGACAACGTCGTGTGGTCCACCCGCGGCAACTTCGTCGACCTGCCCACCGACTGCCCGCAACGCGACGAGCGCCTCGGCTGGACCGGCGACATCCAGGTCTTCGGCCCCACCGCCACCTTCCTGTACGACACCACCGGACTGCTGCGCTCCTGGCTGGCCGACCTGTCCGCCGAACAGCTCCCGGACGGTTCCGTGCCGCACGTCGTCCCCGACGTCAACCGCAACACCCTGGCCTTCACCCCGGCGGCGGCCTGGGGTGACGCGGCCACCATCGTCCCGTGGACGCTGTACCAGCGCACCGGCGACCTCGGCATCCTCGACCGGCAGTATCCGAGCATGCGCGCCTGGGTCGACAAGGTCAGCAGCCTGGCCGGTCCGAGCCGGCTGTGGCGCGGCGGCTTCCAGTACGGCGACTGGCTCGACCCGACCGCGCCGCCGGACGACCCGTACCAGGCCAGGACCGACCCGGACGTGGTCGCCACCGCGCACTTCGCCCGCTCGGCCGGCATCGTCGCGCAGACGGCCCGGCTGCTCGGCCGCACCGACGAGGCGGAGAAGTACCGCAGGCTCACCGAGGAGGTGAAAGCCGCGTTCGCCCGTGCCTTCGTCACCCCGGCCGGGCGGGTGCTCTCCGACTCCGCCACCGGATACGCCCTCGCGATCGTGTGGGACCTGCTGCCCTGGGAGGCCCAGCGGCACGAGGCCGGCCGCCGCCTGGCAGACCTGGTCCGCGCCTCCGGGTTCCGGATCAGCACCGGCTTCGTCGGCACCCCGCTGATCTGCGACGCGCTCACCGCCACCGGACACCTCGACATCGCCTACCGGCTGCTGCTGCAGACCCAGTGCCCGTCCTGGCTCTACCCGGTCACCATGGGCGCCACCACGATCTGGGAACGCTGGGACAGCATGCTGCCCGACGGCAGCATCAACCCCGGCGAGATGACCTCGTTCAACCACTACGCGCTCGGCGCGGTCGCCGACTGGCTGCACCGCACCGTCGCCGGGCTGGCCCCGGCCGCCCCAGGATACCGGCGGCTGCTGATCCGCCCGCGTCCCGCCGCCGAGCTCACCCGCGCCGCGGCCCGCCACCTCACCCCGTACGGGGAGGCGTCGGTGGCCTGGGAACGCGCCGGAGGGCAACTGCGCCTGACCGTCCGCGTCCCGGTCGGCGCCACCGCAGAGGTGCACGTGCCCGGCGCCGGCGCCCCGGAGCAGGTCACGCACGGCGAGCACCGCTGGACCGTCGCCGACCCGGTCGCTGAACAGCCGGCACCGGCCCGCGACTGGAACGACCACACGGTCCGCGACCTGCTCGACGACCCCCGGATGTGGGCGGCGGTGGCGGCGGCCTCGGTCGCGTCCGGAACCACCCCGAACGACGTCCAGGCCGCGCGGCGCGTCGCCGCGTTCCTGGACCTGCCCGCCACCGCGGTCGCCGAGGGACTCGCGCCCGAGGACCGGCTGCCGCACGCCCGCGACCTGCGGCGCCGTATCGCCGACCTCTTCGACTGAGAGCCCGCGTCATGACTCTGCACGATCATCTCGACGCCACCCTGCCCGCCGACGTCCGCGCCGACCTGCTGTCCCGCCAGATGACAACCCTGGAGAAGTGCTACCAGCTCACCGCCGTCCTGCCGTGGTGGCTGGTCACCGCCGACGGATCCGACGCCGACGTCCTCGACGACATGATCGCCAAAGCACCCGGCCACGTCTGCAACTTCAGCGTCGACGACCCGGCGCAGATGGCCCATCTGGTCGGGCGCATGCAACACGCCGCCGTCACCCGGACCCGGCTCGGCGTGCCACTGCTGGTGCACGGCGAGGCCCTCAACGGCTACATGTCCGGCGGCCACATGGTGTTCCCCACCGCCATCGGCCTGGCCGCGACCTTCAGCGACGACCTGGTCCGCGAGATGGGCGACGTCATCCGCCGGCAGATGCGCCGGGTCGGGCTGCGTCAGGCGCTGTCACCGAACATGGACATCGCCCTCGACCCGCGGTGGGGCCGCACCCACGAGACCTACGGCGAGGACCCGTACCTGTGCGCGGCGTTCAGCGTCGCCTACACCCGTGGCCTGCAGGGCCACGACCTCACCGACGGCGTCATCGCCACCGGCAAACACTTCGTCGGCTACGGGCTGCCGCAGGGCGGCATCAACCTGTCGGCCACCGAGATCGGGCCGCGGGCGCTGCGGGACCTGTTCGCCTACCCGTTCGAAGCCGCCATCCAGCTGGCCGGGCTCCGGTCGGTGATGAACTCCTACGCCGACATCGACGGCGTCCCCGCCGCCGCGTCGCGGGAGGTGCTCACCGACCTGCTGCGCGGCACGCTCGGCTTCGACGGTTTCGTCACCTCCGACTACAGCACCCTCAATCATTTCGTCGACCGGCAACGCTCGGCCCGAGACGCCGCCGAGGCCGGCCGGCAGGCGCTCGCGGCCGGCCTCGACACCGAGAACCCGATGCCGTACGGCTACGGGCACGTCCTGGCCGCCGAGGTCGACCGCGGCGCCGTCGACCCTCGCCACCTCGAGACAGCGGTCCGCCGGGTGCTGACGGCGAAGTTCGAACTCGGCCTGTTCGAGAACCCGTACCCGACCGAACGCATCGACGTGCAGGCGGTCGCCGCCGAGGGCGCCGACCTGTCCCGGGAACTGGCCCACCGCTCGGTCGTGCTGCTCAAGAACGACGGGCTTCTGCCGCTGACCCCGGGTCTGCCGAAGCTGGCCGTCGTCGGCCCGCACGCCGACGCCGTCGTCGAACAGTTCCCGACCTACACGTACCCGGCTTTCCGGCAGATGACGTTGTTCATGTCCGCCGGTGGCCTCGGCAACGCCGTCGGCGTCGATCCCGGCATGGCGGCGTGGAACGACAGCACCCTGGCGCCGATATCCACCGAAAGCCTTGTCCGTGAACGGCTCGGCGCCCTCCCGCTCGGCGAAGCCTTGGCCGCCGACGCCGCCGAGGTGGCCGTCGAACCCGGCTGCACCCTGACCCGCGACCTTCCTGCCGAAGACTGGGAACGAGCAGTCGCAGCCGCCCGTGACGCCGACGTGGTCGTCCTCGCCCTCGGCGGCGCCAGCCTGTGGTTCAACGGCGAGCGCACCGAAGGAGAAGCGTCCGACAGCGCCGACATCGCGCTGCCCGCCGCTCAGGCCCGCCTCGCCGAAGCCGTCGCGGCCACCGGAACCCCTGTCGTCGTCGTGCTGGTGCAGGGCCGGGCCTACACCCTGCCCGACGCGGTGCAGCAGGCCAACGCGATTGTCATGAGCAGCTACGGCGGACCGTTCGGCCCGCAGGGCGTCGCCGACGTCCTGTTCGGCCGCACCAACCCGAGCGGCCGGCTGCCCTACAGCCTGCCGCGCCACGGCGGGCAGCTGCCCGTCTACCACCACCAGAAGGCCGGCTCCGGCTATCGCAACTCACTGCCGCCGAGCGTCGACAACCACTACCTCGACATGCCCGCGACCCCGCTGCACCCGTTCGGCTACGGATTGAGCTACACCACCTTCGACCTCACCGGCCTGGCGATCGACGAACAGATCGACATGGACGGCGCCGCGGCGGTGTCGGCGACGGTCACCAACACCGGTGACCGGGCCGGCGCCACCGTCGTGCAGCTCTACCTGCGCGTCAACACCACCGGCGGGACGCGCCCGGCGCAGCAGCTCGGCGGGTTCGCCCGCGTCGAGCTGGCCGCCGGACAGTCCCGCAGGCTCACCTTCACGGTCGCCGCGACGCAGCTCGGCTACACCAACCTGGCCCGTGACTTCGCCGTCGAACCGGCCGGCGTCGACGTGTTCGTCGGCTTCGACGCCGCCGACCGCCGGCTGACCGGCTCGTTCGAGGTCGTCGGCACCACGCGGGTGCTCAAGAGCAGCGACCGCTCATTCCTGTCCGAGGTGGAGATCATCGATGCCTGACGGTGCCATCAACCCGATCGTGGCGGGGTTCTACCCGGACCCCACCATCTGCCGGGCCGGCGACGACTACTACCTCGCCCAGTCCAGCTTCGAGTACTTCCCGGGCGTGCCGATCTGGCACAGCCGTGACCTGCTGACGTGGACGCAGATCGGCCACATCCTGACCCGCCGCAGCCAGTTCGCCGCCGGTGACGGCCGTGACTCGGCGGGCATCTACGCGGGCACGCTGCGCCACCACGACGGCCGGTTCTTCTACGTGACCACCAACGTCAGCGACTACGACGGCGGTCAGCTCATCGTCACCGCCGACGACCCGGCCGGTCCGTGGAGCGAGCCGGTGCGGGTGCCCGAGGCGATCGGCATCGACCCCGACCTGGCCTGGGACGCCGACGGCGTCTGCTACCTGACCTGGAAGGCGATGTCGTTCACCGACGGCGAGGTGGGCATCCTGCAGGCCCGCCTCGACCCGGCCTCCGGCCGGTTCCTCGGTCCGGCCTATCCGGTCTGGCAGGGCAGCGGCTTGGGCGCGGTCGAGGCACCCCATCTGTACGCGGTGAACGGCCGCTGGTACCTGACGCTGGCCGAGGGCGGCACCGAACGCGGCCACGCCGTCACCGTGGCCCGGGGCCCGCACCCGTGGGGCCCGTTCGAAGGCTGCCCGGCCAACCCGATCCTCAGCCACCGCAGCACCATCCACCCGACGCAGAACACCGGGCACGCCGACCTGGTCCGCACCAGCGGCGGCGGCTGGGCGGCCGTCTACCTCGGCGCCCGTCCCCGCGGCTCCACACCCGGCTTCCACGTCCTCGGCCGCGAGACGTTCCTGGCCGGCATCGACTGGGCCGAGGACTGGCCGGTGTTCGACGTCGGCCGTTTCACCATCGCGCCCGCTGACACCGCCTTCACCGACGACTTCACCGGCACCTCCCTGCACCCGCGCTGGGTGGTGCCCGGCACGGAGGCGGAGACGTTCGCGACACTGCCCGGCAGCGGCGGCGCCGACCTGACCCCCGGTGGCCGCCTGTGCGCCCGGATCCGCGATCTGCGCTGGACCGCCGAAGCCGTCATCGACGGACCCGGCCGATTCGAGGTGCGCCTCGACGACCGGCACACCTACCACCTGACCCGATACGACGACCGGGTCGAAGCGGCCGCCCGGATCGGCGGCGCCGACATCGTGCTCGGCGCCGCGCCCGTCGCCGCCGGGCCGGTCGTGCTCCGCCTCGCCGCCGTCACCCCCGGATCCCCGGCCGTCCCGCTCGGCGACGCCGGACCCGACGACATCGTCCTGTCGGCCGGCGACCGGGACCTGGCCCGGTTCGACGGCCGCTACCTGTCCACCGAGGTCGCCTCCGGCTTCACCGGCCGGATGCTCGCCCTGTCCGCCACCACCGGCCCCGTCCACGTGCGCTCCGTGACCTACCGACCCGGCAAGGAGTAACGCATGCTCCGTCCCCGTTCCCTCGGCAACGCCGCCACCGGCCTCGTCCTGGCCGCCGGCACCGTCCTCGTCCCCGCCACCGCCGCCACGGCCACCACCGCGGCCGTCTGCGCCACCACCGCGACAGGAGCCCTGCAGATCACCGCCGACTGCGTCGACCCGGCGTACGCCAAACCCGTCGTCGACACCGAACAGGACTCGACCAGCCCGGTCCCGCACCATCGGATCACCGGCCACTTCGACGGCACGGACGTCAAGTTCACCGTCTACCTGCCGCCGGCCCGGCAGTGGCAGGGCCGGTTCTTCCAGTACACCTACCCGCTGACCGACCAGAACGCCCTCGACCGGGTTGTCGCGTTCGGCGCCGCCAGCGGCGCCTACACCGTCCAGGCCAGCGGCACCCAGGGATACCGGCACGCCGCCGCCACCGCCAAGTTCGCCGAGACCCTCGCCGCCGCCTACTACAAGTCCGGCAACCGCCGCATCTACGGTTACCTCTACGGACCGTCCGGCGGCTCCTACCAGACCGTCGGCGCGATCGAGAACACCACCGGCGTGTGGGACGGCGCCGTGCCGATCGTCCTCGGCGTACCCACGTCGATCCCCACCAACTTCTTCGTCCGGGCCCAGGCCCGGCTCGTCCTGCGCGACGTCGCCGGCCGCATCGCCGACGCGGTCCGCCCCGGCGGTTCCGGCAACCCGTACGCCGGTCTCACCCCCGTCCAGGCCGCCGCGCTGCGTGAGGCGACCGCTCTCGGCGTCCCGCTGCGAGCGTGGGCGGACCCGGACTACGTGCTCGGCGTGAACACCACCGACGGGCTGCTCGGCTTCGGCGCGGTGATCCGCCAGATCGACCCCGGCTACGCCGGCGACTTCTGGACCCGGCCGGGCTACCTCGGCACCGAGCAGTCCGCGCTCGGTGACATCGTCCGCGCGGCACTGGTCGACGTCACCGCCACCGTCACCGCCGTCACCCCCACCACCGTCACCCTGACCGGCCTGCCCCCGATCAGCAGCACCCTCGGGCTCGAGTTCAGCACCGGCGCCGGCCCGCTGACCGGCACCCTCGACGCCGCGACCGGCGTGCTCACCGTCACCGGCGGCGACACCGGCGGGCTCACCGCCGGCACGAAGATCCGCGTCGACAACCGCTGGTTCGTGGCCCTGCCGTCCTACTACCGGCACCAGGTGCCGGCCGCCGATCAGGGGTACACCGCCTTCGACGTGCTGCGTGACGCCTCCGGGCAGCCGCGCTACCCGCAGCGGGCCGTGCAGGCCGGGCCACTGATCGCCGGTGGCATCACCGGTGGCGGCACCTACTCCGGCGCGATCAACGGCAAGGTGATCGTGGTCGACAACCTGCTCGACTCCGACGCCTACCCTTGGCACGCCGACTGGTACGCCCAGCGGGTCCGCGCCGCCCTCGGCGACCGGGCGTTCACCGCGAACTTCCGGCTCTACTACAACGACAACGCCGACCACCTCGAAGGCGAGCCCACCGGGGCCAAGGCGGGCCGGATCGTCGCCTACGACCCGATCGTCGAACAGGCCCTGCGCGACGTCGCCGCCTGGGCCGAGCGCGACGTCACCCCGCCGCGATCCAGCCGGTACACCGTCACGGCCGGGCAGATCAGCGTCCCGAAGACCGCGTCGGAACGCCGTGGCATCCAGCCGGTCGTCGACCTGACCGTCCACGGCCGTGACATCGTCACCGTGAAAGCCGGGCAGAAGGTCACGTTCACCGCCGGCGTGCAGGCCGCACCGGGCGCCGGCGTGATCGTCTCGGCCGGCTGGGACTTCACCGGCTCGGGCGTGTTCACCCCGGCATCCGTCGGCCGGCCGCGGAGCTCGGTGACCGTCACCGCGAGCCACCGGTTCACCGCACCCGGCACCTACTACGTGTCGCTGAAGGCCGCGGCCTCGCGCACCGCAGCACCCGGCACCTACGCCCAGGTCGAGAACCTGGACCGGGTCCGCGTCGTCGTTCAACCCTGATCAAGGAGTCCTCGCAAGTGATCACCCATTTCATCACTGTCGGTCAGGTGCTCGACGCGCCCGGCGGACGTGCCGTGCTCGAGAAGTATCTGCCCGCGACCGTCGACCGGGACGACGTCCGGGACATCCTCGTGCTGTTCTTCCTGCGGGTCACCCCCGGCCTGCGCGACGACGAGGCGGCCCGCACCACGTTCTGGGAGCAGATCGACGCGGTGATGGCGCCGATCATTCTGCGCGAGCACGCCGGCGCGATCACGCCAAGCCCGGTGCCGAGCTCGCCGCGCGCGTCGGCGCCCTGGACCGTCGTGGGAGAGCCAACCCGGTGGGGGATCCTGGAGATCGCCCTGGACGGGCCGGCCGGTGGCAACCCGTTCATCGACGTCGAGCTGACGGCCGAGTTCCGGTGCGGCGAGCACACCTGGACCGCCGGTGGCTTCTACGACGGCGACGGCACCTACCGGCTGCGCGTGCTCGCCGAGCAGGAGGGCACGTGGCAGTTCGTCACGACCGCGACGACCGCGGCCCTCGACGGCGTCCGGGGTGAGGTGGTCGTCGGTCCGGCGGCGCCCGGCGCGCACGGCCCGGTCCGGTCCGACGGCTTCCATTTCGCGCACGCGGACGGAACCCGGTACCGGCCCTGGGGAACCACCGCGTACGCGTGGAACCACCAGGACGAGCAGACCCAGGCGCAGACCCTCAAGTCCCTGGCGGACTCGTCGTTCACGAAGCTGCGCATGTGCCTGTTCCCGAAGCACTTCGTGTTCAACGACGAGGAACCGGACCGGTTCCCGTTCCCGCGTGCCGCCGACGGCTCGTTCGACCACACCCGGTTCGACACCGGCTTCTTCGCGCGACTCGACGACCAGGTGCGACGGCTCGGTGAACTGGGCATCCAGGCCGACATCATCCTGTTCCACCCGTACGATCGCTGGGGTTTCTCCGATCTCGGACCCGCCGTCGACGAGCGGGTGGTGCGTTACGTCGTGCGCCGGCTCGCCGGATACGCCCACGTCTGGTTCTCGCTGGCCAACGAGTACGACGCGGTGCCGGGCAAGACGATCGCGGACTGGGACCGGATCGGCGAGCAGGTCGTCGCCGAGGACCCGCACGGGCACCTGGTCTCCATCCACAACTTCATCGAGCACTTCGACCACACCCGGCCGTGGATCACCCACGCCAGCGTCCAGCACGGCAAGGTCGAGGAGATCACCGGCTGGCGCGAGGCGTGGAACAAGCCGGTGGTCATCGACGAGGCCGGCTACGAAGGGGACATCGAGTTCGACTGGGGCAACCTCACCGGCGAGGAGATGCTGCGCCGGTTCTGGGACGGCGCGCTGCGCGGCGGGTACGTCGGACACGGCGAGACCTACTGGAATCCGCAGGAGCAGCTCTGGTGGGCCAAGGGCGGCCGGATGCACGGCACCAGCCATCAGCGGATCGGCTTCCTGGAGCAGATCGTCGCGGACTCCCCCACCGGCGTGCTGGAGCCGCTGCCTTCGGACTTCGACCTGCCGTGGGCCGGCGTGCTGGACGAATACCACGTCACCTACTACGGGATGGCGCGGCCCCGGGAGCGGCACATCCTGCTGCCACCCGGACGCTGGCACGTCGACGTACTGGACACCCGGGAATGCACTGTCGAGCGGCTGCCGGGCACGTTCGAGACCATCGTGGCCGTGCCTCTGCCGGCCGAGCCCTACCAGGCAGTCCGCCTGGTGAAGGCCTGAGGACGACGCCATGACCCGCATATCGTTCAATGCCGGCTGGTCGGTCAAACCCAAGGTCAGCAGCTTCAGCGACCTGATGGGAGGCGACGTCGGCCCGCGGACCGTCACGCTGCCGCACGACGCGATGCGGTCGCTGCCCCGCTCCGCGACCGCGAGCGAAGGGCCCTCCACCGGGTACTTCCCCGGCGGCGCTGTCGAGTACAGCAAGACCCTCGACGTACCCGACGAATGGCGCCGGCGGCGGGTCTCGATCGAATTCGAGGCGATCTACCGCGACGCGATGGTCTTCGTCAACGGCACGTTCGCCGGGCAACGCCGCAACGGGTACACCACCTTCCGGGTACCGCTCGACGCCCACCTGCGCTACGGCGAGACGAACACCATCCGGGTCGAGGCGCGGGCGCACCAGGACTCCCGTTGGTACTCCGGCCTCGGCATCCACCGCGACACCCACCTGCACGTCACCGACCTCGTGCATGTCGTCGCCGACGGGCTGCGCATCCACACTCCCGACGCCGACGACGAGCTCGCCGTCGTCGAGTTCGCGGTGACCATCCGGAACGAGGACCTCACCACCCGGACGGTCACCGCCCGCGCCGAACTACGCGACGCCGGCGGCACCCTCGTCGCCGCGTCGGACGCGCCCGTCACCGTGACCCCGGCGACCAGCACGGAGTCGGTGACCCGGCTGTACGTCACCGAACCGCGCCGCTGGAGCACCGACGACCCCTACCTGTACTCGGCGACCGTCCGGCTCCTCGACGGCGACACCGAGATCGACACGGCCGGCGCCGCCGTCGGCATCCGCACCCTGCACCTCGACCCGGTACGCGGTCTGCGGATCAACGGGCGAACCGTGAAACTGCGCGGCGCCTGCATCCACCACGACAACGGCGTCCTCGGCGCCGCGGCGATCACCCGGGCCGAGCACCGCCGCATCGAGATCCTGAAAGCCGCCGGATTCAACGCCGTCCGCAGTTCACACAACCCGGCCGGCCGCGCCCTTCTCGACGCCTGCGACGAGCTCGGGATGCTGGTGCTCGACGAGGCGTTCGACATGTGGTTCGAGCCGATGAAGGTCTTCGACTACTCGCTGGACTTCCCCGAATGGTGGGAACGCGACATCGAGGCCATGGTCGCCAAATGCTTCAATCACCCCAGCGTGATCATGTACTCGATCGGCAACGAGGTCCCGGAGGCCGGCACCGGGCCGGGCGGAGCGTGGGGCCGCACCCTCGCCGGGAAGATCCGCAGGCTCGACAGCACGCGGTACGTGACGAACGCGGTCAGCAGCTTCTGGGCGGTCAGCGCGGAGATCCTCGACGACTTCAAACAGGAGGTGGCCGCTCTGCACGCCCGCGGGGTCAACGACGTCATGTCCGGGATGTCGGAGATCTTCGACCGGATCACCACCTCCGACCTGGTCACCGAACGCACCGCCGAGACACACGCCGCGGTCGATGTGGCCGGGCTGAACTACGCCCACCAGCGGTACGCCGACGACGGCGAACGGTTCCCGAACCGGATCATCCTCGGCACCGAGAGCAATCCCCGCGAGGTCGCGGCGATCTGGCCCCTGGTGGAGCAGCTGCCGCACGTCATCGGCGACTTCTCCTGGACCGGCTGGGATTACCTCGGCGAGGCGGGACTCGGGCGCACCGACTACACCACCGACCCGGCGGCGCAGGGCGGCGGTGACCCCGCCTACCCGTGGCTGCTCGCGTGGTGCGGTGACATCGACATCACCGGCCACCGGCGCCCGGCCTCCTACTTCCGGGAGATCGTCTATGGGCGGCGGCACGAGCCGTACATCGCGGTGTTCCGCCCGCGGCACCACGGCGAGCGCCGCCTCGAGTCGTCGTGGGCCTGGACCGACACCGTCGCCGGCTGGTCGTGGAACGTGCCACCGGGATCACCGGTCGAGGTCGAGGTCTACAGCGACGCCGACGAGGTCGAACTGCTGCTCAACGGCGTCACCGTGGGACGGGCGCCGGCCGGGCGGCAGCACGGGTTCCGGGCCCGGTTCGCCCTCGAATACCAGCCGGGGGAACTGGTGGCGGTCGCCCACCGGGCCGCGGGCGAGCAGGCACGCACGACCCTGCGGACCGCGGGCCCGGCACACCTCACCGTGACCACCGACCGGCCGCAGCTGTCCGCCGACGACCGCGACCTCGCCCACCTGGCGATCGAGCTGCGCGACGGCGACGGGAACCTGGCGCACGACGGTGATCGTCCGGTGACCGTCGAGGTCACCGGGTCCGGCGTCCTGCAAGGCCTGGGCAGCGCGCGACCGGCCACCGAGGAGAGCTTCGAGGCGACGTCCTGCACCACCTTCGACGGGCGCGCCCTCGCCGTGATCCGGCCGGCCGGAACCGGGCGGATCACCGTGCGGATCAGCAGCGAAGGTCTCGACCCGGTGACCGTCGACATCGACGCGGCATAGGCCTTGACGCCGAGCCCGGCGTCTCCGTACGGTCGTGTAGAACGTTGCACAAGATGGTGTGACGACCCTCCGGGGGCCGACGAGTGACGCCACTCAGAACCGAAAGGACAACCCCCGGTGAGCAACAACGCCACTGGCGTACGCCAGAGGCCGCACGCGGTCGCTCTCACCGTCCTGGCCACCACCCAGCTGATGCTCGTGCTCGACGGCGCCGTGGTGAACATCGCGCTGCCGAGCATGCAGAGCGACCTCGGTCTCAGCGACAGCGCCCTGGCCTGGGTGGTCAACGGATACGTTCTGGCCGGCGGCGGGCTGCTGCTGCTCGGCGGCCGCGCCGGTGACCTGTTCGGCCGCCGCCGCGTCTTCATCATCGGCATGTGGGTCTTCACCCTCGCCTCGCTGATCGGCGGATTCGCCACCACCGGCGAACTGCTCATCACCACCCGCGTGCTGCAAGGCGTCGGTGGCGCGCTGGCCGGCCCCAACGCCGTCGCCCTGATCTCCACCACGTTCCCGGTCGGCCCGGCCCGGTCCCGGGCCCTCGCGGTCAACTCCGCCGCGGCCGGCGCCGGAACCGCGATCGGCCTGATCGCGGGTGGTCTGCTCACCGACGCGTTCTCCTGGCGCGCGGTCATGCTCGTCAACGTGCCGTTCGGTGCGGCCGTGCTGCTCAGCGCCCGGCGGGTGCTCAGCGAGTCCGACCCGCAGCACGGCGCGTTCGACCTGCTCGGAGCCGTCCTCGGCAGTGCCGGGCTCGGTGCGCTGGTGCTCGGCATCTCGCTGCACGGCGACCCGCTCGCTCTCGGGCTGTCGGTCGTGACCCTCACCGGATTTCTGTGGCGGCAGGCCCGCACCCCGCGTCCGCTGTTGCCGCTGCGATTGTTCCGCGACCGCGACCGCAGCAGCGCCTACCTGGTGATCCTCCTGGTAGGCGGCTCGCTGTCACTGACCTACTTCCTGTCCCTGCACGTGCAGCACGTCATGGGGTACAGCCCGGTCCGGGCCGGCCTCGCGTTCCTGCCGTTCGCCGCGGGCATCGCCGGCGGCTCCTGGCTGGCCGCCCGCTCGGCGGGACGCTTCGCGCCCCGGGTGGTGACCGGCACCGGCCTGCTCCTGGCCGTCGCCGGTGCGCTGTCCTACCGCACCTTCGACGCGGACTCCGCCTACCTGTCCGACCTGCTGGTGCCGATGCTCGTCTGGTCGACCGGCATGGGCATGACGTTCGTGCCGATGACCGCCACGGTGCTGTCCCGGGTACCGGAACCCGACACCGGCATCGCGTCCGCGGTCATGGGCACCATGCAGCAGGTCGGCGGCGCCGTCGGCCTGGCAGTGCTCGTCGCCGTCGCCACCGCCGTCCAGGGCGGTTCGGTGTCCACGGACGCCGAGGTACGCGGCTACGCGGCCGCCTACACCACCAGCCTCGTCCTGCTCCTCCTGGCGATGGCGGTGACCCTGACGATCCGCCGGCCCCATGAGGGCCGTCAGCAATAACCGTATAGAGAGCGTGAGGCAACCCTGATGAACACACTCACCGGCAAGACCGCACTCGTGACCGGAGCGGCGACCGGTATCGGTCTCGCGGTCGCCCGCCGGTTCGCCGCCGAAGGCGCCCGCGTCGTCATCGCGGACCGGGACACCCCCGCCGCACAGCAGGCCGCTGAAGCGATCGGCGACGTCGCGCGGGCGGTCACCGTCGACATCGCCGTGGAGGAATCGGTCAGCACCGCCTTCTCGGTCCTCGCCGCCGACGGCTGGTCGCCGGACGTCGTCGTCGCCAACGCCGGCGTGCAGATGTTCGGCGCCGACGCACCCGCCGCCGACCTCGACCTGGAGGTGTGGCGCCGCACCATCGACATCAACCTCACCGGTACGTTCCTGACCGTCAAGTACGCGGTCCGAGCCATGCTCGCCACCGGCGGCGGATCCATCATCCTGACCGGCAGCCCGACCGGCGTCAACGGCGAAGGCAAGGACTTCACCGCCTACAGCGCCTCCAAGGCGGGCATCCACGGCTTGGCCCGTACGGTCGCCGCCGCCTATGCGGAAAACGGCATCCGGGTCAACACCGTGATCCCCGCCTACACCGAGACAGGCCTGGTCACGACGATCAGCGAAGACCCGCAGTCACGCGCCGCGATCATCGGCCGGATCCCGATGCGCCGGGCCGGCACTCCCGATGACATCGCCGGAGTCATGGTCTTCCTGGCCGGCGACGACTCCGCCTTCGCTACCGGAGCGTCCTTCGCGGTCGACGGCGGCATGACCACACTCTGACAGCGAGGAAGTCCTCGCGATTGCTCAGCATCGCGGGACCCGAGCGCGGGAGCACCCAGTCGCGGTGGCCGGTGTCGGGTTCGGTCCGGAGCCTACGGATGGCTCTGCTCTTTGCTGTGCCCTAGCATCCGCTCCGGCGCGTTCGTCGGAGCGGTCATCGCCGATCCCAGGCGGACAGTTGCTCACCGAGCATGGTGGTCGCCTCGCGGGCCGGCGGCCGAAGTGGACTAGGGACGGCCGTGATCGACACCGTCGAACTGCCGGTAAGTGACGTCGACGCCCAGCCCATGGGCCCGGTCGGCGAAGTCGTGCACCTCCGCCCGGAGGGTGTCGCCTCGGCAGCTGCTTGCCAGCCATGAAAGCCCTGCTCAAGCAAAGGTCACCGAAAGGGAGTTCGACGCGGACGGAAGGCTCGCGAGCTGTCGAGTACGAGCCGGCCACGAAGATCGACCGGAATCCCGGCGTAACCCCTACGCACATACGTGCAAGGGCTGACAGGATTTGAACCTGCGACCCCTTGTTCTAATCCCGCAAGGACAGTACAGCGGGCCGAAACCCATGCCGCTGAGCGCACGGAGGCTGGATGGCCTACGCCTACCGCTGCGGCCTGGTCACCTGACCGGGTCCGGTCGCACCCAACCCCGTGCCAGGATGTCGAAGATCGCCTCGATGGCGGCGCGTGGATCTGGCCGGCCGCGGACGAGGGCGGGGATCTCCAGCACAAATCGGGCAAGCGCCACGCAGCTGAGGTCGTCGTGGTGCGCACCGCACTCCTCGGCTATGGCGGCGCTGAGGCTGTCGGTGTGCCGGGTCCACATGCGTTCGGCGTAGGAGCGCAGCGCCGGCGTGGCGTCGACCAGCGCGACGAACTCAGCCGCCTGGGGGTGCCGCGCGATGGGCAGGTAGGCGTCCAGGAAGTGGTCGCGGAGTGCGCCGACGATGTCCTGGCCGCCTCGCCCGCGCACTGCCGCGATCAGCTGAGCCTCGTTGTCGCGTTCCTGGTCGAAGACCAGCGCCTCCTTGCCGGAGAAGTGTTTGAACAGCGTCGTGGTCGACACGTCGGCCGTGTCGGCGATCTCGCGCAGGCTCACCCGGTCGTAACCGTGCTCGAGGAACAGGCGGAGGGCCGCGTCGGCGATCGCCTGCCGGGTGGCCGCCTTCTTGCGCTCGCGGCGGCCGACGGGTGTCTGGGTCATGAGCCGAGTATAGGGCTCGGTGGCATCAGACAAAAAGTTGAGTCGTTGCACTTTTGTATTTGTTCTGCTTTTCTTAGGGCATGACCTCACCCACCAGAGAAGCGCGGATCGACATCATCGGTGCCGGGCCAGCCGGGCTCACCTGCGCTCGCATCCTGCAACGGCACGGCATCACGGTCACCGTTCACGATCGTGACCCCGGCCCCGACGCCCGCGACCAGGGCGGCAGCCTCGACCTGCGTGCCGACAGCGGCCAGCTCGCCCTGCGCGAGGCCGGTCTCCTCGACGAATTCCTGCGGCTGTCCCGCCCGGAGGGCCAGGAGATGCGCATCCTGGGCGCCGGCGGCGAGCTGCGGGCACGCGTCGTCCCGGAGGAGGGCGAACTGTTCAAACCCGAGATCGACCGCGGCCGGCTGCGCGACGTTCTGCTCGATTCGCTGTCGCCCGGCACCGTCCGGTGGGGTCAGGCGCTCACCCATGTCAGCGGGCCCGCCGGCGGCCCCCGCACACTGCATTTCGCCGACCGCACCACCGTCGAGACGGACCTGGTCATCGGCGCCGACGGGGCGTTCTCCCGGGTTCGCCCGGCGGTCTCCCCGGCCGTCCCGCAGTACACCGGCGTGAGTTTCACCGAAGCGTGGTTCCACGCCGTGGACGATCGGCACACCGAGCTGTCCGCACTGGTCGGCCCGGGCAGTGCTACCGGAGCCGACGGCCGGCGCGCACTGTGGGGCCAGCGCAACAGCGGTGACCACATCCGCGTCTACATCATCCGCAAGGTCCCGGCCGACTGGATCACCGCCGCCGGCTTACCGCCCGACGACACCGCCGGTATCCGTGCCCACCTGCTCGGCGAGTTCGCCGACTGGTCGCCCCGCATGCGGCGGATGATCAGCGACAACGACGGCCGGTACGTCGACCGGCCGATCTTCGCGCTCCCCGTCCCGCACGTCTGGGACCAGGATCCCACCGTCACCCTGCTCGGTGACGCCGCCCACCTCATGCCCCCACTCGGCGTCGGCGTCAACCTCGCCATGCTCGACGCCGCCGACCTCGCGCTCGCGCTCGCCGGCTCCACGACCATCGGCGAGGCTGTTCGCGCCTACGAGGACACCATGCTGCCGCGCTCCACCGAGACCGCCAAGCTGCTCGAAGGCCGCGCCGAGGATCTGCTCAGCGATGACCTGCCGCCCGAGTTCGGCGACGATCACGGCGCCTGAGGGCACAGCGGCGCCGGGCTTCACCCGTAGCCGTCGCGGTGAAGTTGACCTTCAAAGCGACCAGGCAATGGGTGCAAGCCGCCGAGCACATGATCACCCACGAATAGCGGGGAGCAGTTCTCAGCTCAGCAGCCGACCCGGCGCACTGCTCCACAGCACCTCGATGTCGGCAGCCAGCGTGTCGCGCTCACCCTGAACCCGTCGTCGCCCTTGACCCGTCAGGTGGCTGCGTCCCGCCATCGCAGGAGGCGCCGGACGCCGTCGAGGTCCCGCAGGCCCATGGCACGGCCCTGGAAGATCCGCACGCCCATCGCGTACAGCTCGTCCAGCCGGGTGTAGTCGGAGGCAGCCCAGGGGTCGGACACCGTGACGCCGACCTCGATCTCGTCGGGGTCACGGCCCACCCGGTCACACCAGTCGCCGAGCACGCCCAGCTTGCGGCGCAGTGTGACAGCGTCGGACAGGCTGTGCCAGATGTCGGCGTGCTGCGCGACGATCCGCAGGGTCTTGCGCTCACCGGCGCCGCCGATCAGCACCGGGATGTCCCGTATGGGAGCCGGGTTGAGTAGCTTCCACCGGGCTTTGATCCGCGGCAGGTCGGCTGCCAGCGCGGCCAGGCGCGAACCCGGTGTGCCGAACGGGTAGCCGTACTCGTCGAAGTCGCGGGCGAGCCAGCCGGAGCCCGTCCCGAAGATGAGCCGGCCGCCGGAGATGTGGTCGACCGTGCGGGCCATGTCGGCCTGCAGGTCGGCGTTGCGGTAGGCGGTGCAGTTGACCAACGGCCCGAGCGTCACCCGCGAGGTCTGTTCGGCGAGGGCGCCGAGCATGGTCCAGGCTTCCAGGTGCGGGCCGTCGCTGGCACCGAAGAGCGGGAAGAAGTGGTCCCAGTTGAAGACGATGTCGACGCCGAGGTCCTCCAAGGCGCGGACGGTGTCGCGGACCTCGGCGTAGTCACCGTATTCGTTCGTGATCTGCACCCCGACGCGCGCGGGGACGTCGACCTTCATCGTCGTCCCCGCAGGGTGGGCCCTTCGGCCGCCGGTGCGCAGGTCACGGCGCCGGGACCTCAGTGTCGCGGAAGTGACGGACGATCGCGTCGAGGAATCGGGCCGAGGCGCGCCGGGAGGTCTCCGCCTCGGGGGCGAACGACATGAACGCGTGGTAGGCACCGGGCACCAGGTGCAGCTCGGTCGGGACGCCGCTGCGGATCAGCGTCCTGGCGTACCGCAGCGCCTCACCCACGAACAGGTCGAGCTGTCCGACGACGATGTACGCGGGGGCCACGCCGGCCGCCTTTGCCGCCCGGGCGGGCGCCGCATACGCGGGGACGCCCGGACCGGCGTGCGCCTCACCCAGGACCGACTGCCAGGCGAAGCGATTGCTGGGCGCCGTCCACACGAACTCACCCGCGTACGGCAGGGGGTCCGGTTCGGCGTCAGTCCCGGTCCGGTCGTCGAGCATCGGGTACTGCAGGAACTGCGCCGACAGGCTCACTTCTGCACGGTCGTGGGCCAGCAGCGCGAGGCCCGCCGCGAGCCCACCGCCTCCACTCTCTCCGGCGACGGCAATGCGCCCGGCCGGGAATCCCAGTTCGGCGGCAGCAGTGTGCAGCCACGTGAGCACGGTGTAACAGTCCTCCAGGCCGGCCGGGTACGGGTTCTCGGGCGCGAGCCGGTAGTCGACCGCCACCACTACGCAGCCCGCGGTGTGGGCGAAGTGCCGGCTCTGGGCGTCGTAGCCGACGGAGCTTCCCATGATCATTCCTCCGCCGTGCAGGAAAATGAGAGCTCCGCGGGCGGTGTCGCCGGCGGGTGTGTGCACCCGGACCGGGATGGAGGTCCCGTCGGGGCGCGGCACCTGCCGTTCCACGGTGGTGACGCCTGGTGCGTCTGGCGCCGACAGCGCCATGGCGTCGACAGCCGGCCGGAAGTCCGCCAGCGTTTCCGCGGACACCCCGAAGGGCGGAACCGCGTCCAGGGCCACTCGCAACTGCGGCTCGACCTGGTCCTTACTGCTGAGGGGCGATGGCACCACGGCAATTCTCCTTGAGCGAAATGATGCTTCTGATGTCAGCGACTGACATCAGAGTAGCACCGCATGTCAGTCACTGTCATCAGGCTTGCTGTCATGCGACGACAGGCACCGACATCACTTACACTCGGCGCGTGGCCAGATGGACACCGAACGCGCGCGGGCGCCTGGAGACGGCAGCACTGGAGCTCTATGACGAGCACGGATACGACCAGGCCACGGTCACCCAGATCACCGAGCGGGCAGGGCTGACCGAGCGCACGTTCTTCCGGCACTTCGCCGACAAGCGCGAGGTCCTCTTCGGCGGGTCCCAGCTGCTGCAGGATCATCTCGTCGAGCGCGTGACCGACGCACCGCCCTCCGCCGCCCCGTGGGAGGCGATGACCGCCGCGCTGAGCACCGCAGGTGACGTATTACCCGCCGACCGTGAGTACTCCCGCCTACGCCAGCGCGTCATTGCGGCTCATCCCGGGCTGATGGAGCGGGAACTGATCAAGCTGGCCACGCTTTCCGAGGCGCTGGCCGACGCCCTTCAGCGGCGCGGAATCGCGGCCCGCACGGCGCACCTGGCCGCCGACACGGCGATCGCGGTCTTCAAGGCCGCGTTCACACGCTGGCTGGAGACACCGGAGCAGTCGGACTTCGCCACGCTCGTGCGCGAGGCCAGCGAGGAACAGCGGGTCATCGTCGGGGGATAGCTCCGCTCGCGGACACCGACCGGGCGGGGCAAGCACCGGGCGAGCCTCTGTGACGCGCGCACCCGCACCGCTCGAGCACGCCGATCAGCTGGTGCAGTCTTCGGCGGCGTTCGTGCTGTCGTATTCGCCGGGGCCGCTGTGGTCGACGGCGAACACACGGTGCTCGGCGGCGAGCGGAAGCACCTGTCGGCGCCCACCTGGTGCGCTTCGACACGCCGGGCTGGAACGCCCGGGACATCAGCGAAGGTCTTTAGGTGACCAAGCCCTGGCGATAGGCGTAGACGACCGCCTGCACGCGGTCGCGCAGGCCCAGCTTGGTGAGGATGCGCGACACGTACGTCTTGACGGTCTCCTGGCTGATTACGAGCGTCGCGGCGATCTCAGCGTTGGACAGGCCGTTCGCGATCAGGCGCAGCACCTCCAGCTCGCGCGGGGTCAGCGCTGGGTCGCCCGTGGCGTCGTCCGCGGGCCGAATGCGCACCGCATACCGGCCGACGAGCTGCCGGGTGACCTCCGGCGCCAGCAGTGCAGCGCCGGTGGCGACCGTGCGGATGCCGTGCAGGAGCTGGGCCGGCGGGGCGTCCTTGAGCAGGAAGCCGCTCGCGCCCGCGCGCAGCGCCTCGTACACGTACTCGTCGAGGTTGAAGGTGGTGACGACGAGGACCTTAACGGGGTCGGCGACACCGGCACCCGCGAGCAGCCGGGTGGCCTCGATGCCATCGAGCACCGGCATTCGCACGTCCATCACGACGACGTCGGGCCGTACCCGGGCGGTCAGGTCGACGGCGGCGCGGCCGTCGGCGCACTCGCCGACCACCTCCATGTCGGGCTGGGCGTCGATGATCGTCGTGAAGCCCATCCGGATCAGCGCCTGGTCGTCGCAGACCAGCACCCGGACCGGCGCTGTCACGACGGGCTCCCGGCAGGGATGCGGGCGCGCACGACGAACCCGCCGTCGACGGCGCGGCTCGCACTGAACTCGCCGCCGAGCACGCCGACGCGCTCGCGCAGCCCGGCCAGGCCGCGGCCGCTGCCGCCCGGGGACGCATGCCGCGACCCCGGGCCCTCGGTGCTGACCTCCACCATCGTCACATCCGGCGCGTGCCGCACATGGACGGCGGTACGGCTGCCGTGCGCGTACTTGAGGGCGTTCGTCAGTGCTTCCTGCACGACCCGGTACACCGCGACCTCGGTGCTGCCGGACGTCTGCGAGAGGTCGCCGTCCTCGGTGAACTCGACGGGCTGCCCGGCCTGCCGGGTCTGCTCCACCAGGGCACGAAGCTCCCCGACGGACGGGGTGCGCGGCTCAGTGCCGTGCTCCGGGTTCAGCAGGTCGAGCAGGTTACGCAGGTCGGATACGGCGCGGCGACCGGTATCGGTGATCGCGGTCAGGGTCTGCGCCAGGCGTTCTGGGTGGGCGGTCAGGTAGCGTGCCGCCTCTGCCTGCACCACCATCGCCGTCACGTGGTGGGTGACCACGTCGTGTAGCTCCCGGGCGATGCGCGTGCGCTCGGCTGCGCGGCTCGCTTCGGCCACTGCCCGGCGGCGTTCCACCTCGGCGGCGCGGGCGGTCCGCAGGGAGGAGCCGAACCACCACAGCACCGCCATTCCCGCGTAGAAGGTGGCAAAGCCGGCCGGACTCTCGGCCGCGCCGTTGCCGGTGAGCGCTAGGACCAGCGTCACGTACGCGGCCGAGACCAGCACGACGGTGGTACGCCGGGACCGCTCCAGGTGCGCTCCCGCGCTGAATACGGCGATGGTCAGCGCGGTGGCGGCGAGGGTGTGGTACCCGCGGAGCTGGTCGGCGGCGAACCCGAGGGACACCAGCGCCAGGCTGGCGGCGGGCCAGCGCCGGCGGATCGCCAGCGGCAGGCACTCCACGGCGACGACGGCGAACGCGAACGCGTCCAACGGCCGGGTGGGGACGTCGCCGACCTGGGTGCCGTGGCTGTTCACCGCAGGCACCAGCGAGGCCAGGGCGAGAGCCAGCGCCAGGGGCAGATCGCGGGCAGGGACCGGGAGCCTGCGCCACCACGCCGCAACCCTGCCGATGTCGATCATCGAGCAACCGTAGCGTATGCGGCGACGCCGGCTCCTCGGCTGCCCGGCCGTACGATGTGACCGCGGCGGTGAGCCATGACCAGGAAGATCAGGGTCAGCAGGGTGCCCGCGCCGACCGCTGCCACACCGCCCTCGGGGCCGAAATCGCCTCCGGTGAACAACTCCGGGCCCGTGATCGTGACCTGGATCAGGCCCTGGCCGAGACCGTTACCGGACGACGTCAGGGTGAAGACGCCGGCGAGCAAGAAGTTCCAGGTGAAGTGCAAACCGATCGGCACCCACAGGTTACGGAAGGCAGCTAAACAGGCGGCCAGCATGAACCCGGCTTCGACGGCGATGGCGAGCGCCCCCCACAGGGTGGCCTTCTCGTTGAACAGATGCATCGCGCCGAACGCCACACCCGTCAGGATCAGCGACGAATAGGTGCCGAGCCGCTCCTCGACGATCCGGAACAGCACACCCCGAAACAGCACCTCCTCGGTCACTGCGGCGGCCGCCATGAACCCGAAGATGCCGAACGTGTTCGACACCGAGCCGGCGCCGACGAAGTGCACGTCGCCGTTGAAGGCCAGGTTGACAGCGACCGACGCGAACATCGCAGCGCCGATCAGTGCGCCCGCAGCGAACCGCGTGCCGCCGCCGGCGAGTTCGGAGACGTCGCGATGCTCGGTACGCCGCACCACCCAGCGGTAGGTGAGGACGGTCAGGACCGCCGACACCAAGCCGGCAGCAAGGGTCAGCCATGGATTGGCCTGCACCGCGGCGGTCGCCTGGCCACCGACCACCATGACCGCCAGCACGGCCAGGAATTGCTTCACGAAACGCATAACGGCTCCTTCACCAGAGCGGCCGGGGCACCGCGCTGGGAAAATGCTATGGATCAACAAGCCAGAGATCGTCACCTCGCGGTGGACACCTGCGGGTAGCTCGCTCGGGGGACAAAGACCCGGCACCGCCGGGTTCGGCCGATCATCAGCGGCAGATCAAAGCCGCGCTGGGGCTGATCATCGCGGCGGGCTGAACCGCAAAATAAGGTCAAACGGAGATCTTCATTTCGCTAGCGTCTGGCCCGAAGCCAGCCACGGACCGACACCAGTGTGGCGGACGGTCTGTCCCCCGGATGAGGGACAGACGAGTGTCCACTGAGTGGTGACGTTTTCCCTCTTCGATCTCTCTAGCGTCGTCGGCATGAGGAAATCACTGATGACCGCCATGGTCGCGTCGACGGTAGTGGGAGCCGCCGTCGTCGGTATCGGAGCCGCTCAGGCCACGACCCCCAGCTCGCTGACGCCAGCCGCGTTCCGGCCGAGCCTGAGCGCCACTCTGCAGGCCGATGCCAACGCGCTGCGCAAGTACGGCGCGCCGGGCGTGCTGGTCGAACTGGACACCTCGCGCAGTGACATCCGGGTGCGTAGTGGCTACGGCAACATCGCGAAGAGCACCCCGATCGCGTGGGACGCGAAGTTCCGGATCGGCAGCTACACCAAGCCGTTTGTGGCGGCGACTGTGCTGCAGCTCGTCGGCGAACGCAAGCTGTCGCTGGACGACAAGGTCGAGCGGTTCCTGCCCGGCCTGATCCGGGGCAACGGCAACGACGGCCGGAAGATCACCGTGCGGCAGCTTCTGCAGCACACCAGCGGCCTGCCCGAGTACACCAACGCCATGGCCGCTCTGGGCACCGAGGAAGGATTCCAGCAGTCGCGCCTGCGTACCTGGACGAACGCCGAACTCGTCGGCCTTGCCATGCAGTTCCCGGCCGACTTCGCGCCGGGCACGCGGTGGAGTTACTCCAACACCGGCTACGTCGTCGCCTCGATGATCATCGAGAAGGTCACCGGCCGGACCTGGCAGCAGGAGGTCCGCAACCGGATCGTGCGGCCGCTCGGCCTGCGCGACACCTACCTGCCGGGCACCACCCCGACGATTCCGCGCCCGCACCCGGTGGGCTACCAGCGGTTCCCCGGCCCGGACGCGACGCCGGAGGATCCCCGCTACGGCGAACCGATCGACGCCACGCTGCTGAACCCGTCCCTGGCCGGCCCCGCCGGCGAGATGATCAGCACTGCGGACGACGCCAACACCTTCCTGCGGGCACTGATCACCGGCAAGGTGCTCAAGCCCGCCCAGCTCGCCGAGATGCTTCGCACCGTGGAGACCGATGACAGGCTGCGGGCCAGGTGGCCCGGCGCCCGGTACGGCCTGGGCATCGTGTGGGCGGACAACTCGTGCGGCGGCTACTGGAGCCACGGCGGCGACATCCCCGGGTTCATGACCCGCAACGGCGTCACCCCGGACGGTTCCCGCAGCGTCACCGTGTCGATCAACACCGACTCGCTCAAACCGGAGCCCGGCGTGCCGATGCCCACGGTGGACATCACCACCGACCTGATCGACCACGCCCTCTGCAACGCCCGCTGAGCCCGTTCGTCAGGTGGGGCCGCGCCTTTTCCGATCGCCGCCGCGGCCCCACCTGACGATGTCGGCCATCGCCGAACAAGGACAATTGACATGAGAAAGCCGCTCATCGTTCTCGCCTGTGCCGCTCTGCTCACCGCGGGTGCGGGGGTCGCCAACGCCGACGTATCTTCCCAGCCCACCGCGTCGTCCGGCTGGGACGACATCACCCGCGAGCAAGTACGGATCGACCTCGGCCACGGCTGGGTCACCAAGGCCGAACTGACCTATCCGAACGCTGCCCAGGGAGGCTTACCGCTGGTCGTGTTCCTGCACGGCAGCGGACGCAACGATATGAACCAGACGCTGCCGGGCGGCAAGGGCTCGACCTTCGTGGGGCTTGCGCAGGCAGCCGGCCGTGCGGGCTACGCGACGTTGCGCTTCAACAAGCGCGGGGTGAGCGACATCGGGCCGATACGCACCACTGATACCGCCCAGTTGGAGCCGAAGCGTCCCTACGACCGGACCCAGCAGGACGCTGCCGCGGTGCTCCGGTTCGCGGCCAGATCACCGCGAGTGAACCCTTCGAGGATCTTCCTGATCGGCCACAGCGAAGGCACCAACGTGGCCGCCAACCTCGCCGCCGAACCGCACAAATTCGGCGTCCCGAAGCCGGCCGGGGTGGTGGCGATGGCAGTCCTCGGCAAGCCTGTGAAGCAACTCCTGACGTTCCAGATCTACGGTCGCCTGCCGCTGCAGCTACACGACGAGTTCGACCTCGACGGCGACGGCCGGCTGACCGCCACCGAGGCCACCGACGGCCTGGTGGGCCAGCCTCAACCGGTCGCCGACCTGTTCCGCTCCGTCCTGCTCGACGGCAAGAAGGTCAAGGCAAGCACCGACCGAAACCACGACGGTCAGATCGCCATCGACACCGAGGCCGGCGCGGTGCTGCGCACGATCACCGGAATCGACGCCTACCCGGCCATCCCCGGCCTGGACCCCCTCCTGGTCAGATACATCCAAGACCTCGCCCGCTTCCCGGACGCCGGGAAGGCACTGCCCCGGTTCTCCGGCCCGACGCTCTTACTCAACGGCGAGAACGACCTGGAAACCCCGGCCCGAGCGGCGCTCACCGCAGACGCCGCCTTGGCAGCGGCCGGCAACAAAGACCACAAGGTGGTCATCTATCCGGGCATCGGGCACACCATGAACATGTCGCCGAAGTTCGCCGACGAACTGGGCGAACCAGACCCGCGGGTGATCGCGGAAGTTCAGGGATGGCTCGAGGCCCATCGTTGACAGCGGTTCAGACGTTTCATCTCGGATCGCCACAGCAAGGGCCGACGAAGGACGAGGCTGGCGCAGGATCGTGAACATGGCCTGCGGGGAGCAGCGATGCCGAACGCACTCTCGGCCTCCCTCTGCGCGACCGCGCCGCGTCATAGGTCTGCAGCCCATGTTCGGTGTGCTCGACGACGTTCCTGCGTCGGTCCGCGGGATCGGTTCGTCGCGTGATGATGCCTTTGCGTTCGAGCACGTCCAGCAACGCCACCATCGTGGTGCGATCGATGCCGAGCGTCTGCGCCACCTGCAGCTGCGACGCCGATTCACGGTGAGCGAGGCCCCGAAGCGCCCGAAATCCTTGCTGTCGATCCCCAACGAGGTGCTCCGGCACGTCGAGCGCCACGATGCCGAACAGCGACGCCGGCCAGGGCGGTTCCCACGTTCAGGTAGCACTGCTCGACCTGGGCGGCGAGATCGCCGTCGCCGACCGGCGCGCCCTGCTCATCCCAGGAGACCTGGCCCGCGACGTGGATCAGCTTCGACCCGGTTGCCACCGACACCTGTCGGTAGATCGGGATCTCGGGCAGCCCGCTCGGGTTCACCAGGGTTACGGCCATGTCTGCTGCCTCCGTGCTCTCTTTCGGTTACTGGGAAACCGCTCGTCGACGGCGGCGACAGTTCGGGATGCCCGCGTCAGTCCCCCTTGAGAGGGACAGCGGACTGTCCACTCTGCGGTGACGTTTTCCGGAAGTGATCGCTCTAGCGTCACCGGCACAAGAAAGCCACTTGTGGCGGCTGCCGCTCCGAGATGGCGGCCGCCATCAATTTCGAAATCGGCGATGCCACGTACGGATGCCGGTCGCGCTTGTGCCGCTTTCCTGTGCCCGACAGTCCACAGCGTCTACCGAGTGTGAAAACTCTGCCGACGCTGCCATCCAAGTGGAACGGAACGATATGCACACGCTAGTCATGACCGGCGCGACCCGAGGGATCGGACGCTTCACCGCTGCCAACCTGCTGCACGACGACCCGGAGCTCCGGCTCGTCGTCCTCGCGCGTGAGTCCACCAGCGCCGAGGCGATGCGTGAGCTGCGGACCGACGACCGGGTCACGGTCGTGGACACCGAGCTGGCGAGTATCGACAGCGTCGAGTCGTCCGGTCGCGCCGTGGTTGCTCTGCTCGACGCGGGAGACCTGCCGCCGCTGCGAGGGTTCGTCGGCAACGCGGGCGTCCAGTTCACCGATGCCCTGCACACCACACCGGACGGCCTCGAGACGACGTTCGCCGTGAACGTGCTCGCCAACCATCTGCTGCTGCGCGCCCTCGAATCCCGGTTCGTCAGCCCGGCCCGGATCGTGCTCACGAACAGTGGCACCCACTTCGGGGATCTGCGGCACACATACGGACTGACCCCGGCACCACGCTGGGCAGACCCGAGCGTTCTCGCCCTGCCAGGCGCCTTCCCGTCGCCGGCGACCGTCGCCGCCGGGTACACCGCGTACGCGACCAGCAGGCTCGCGGCGATGTACCTGGTACACGAGTGGGCGAGACGCCTGCCCCACGGCGTGGACATCGTCGCGCACAGCCCCGGCCTGGTCCCCGCTACCGGACACGGCCGGCACGCCAAGCCCTTCGCCCGCTTCCTCAACGACCGGGTCGTGCCGTTGCTCACGCTGACGCCCGCCATCGACAACGCCGCGACGGCCGGGCGCCGACTCGCGGCCACCGTCACCGGGCGTACGGCCGCACCGTCGGGCTCGTACGTCGACCGCACCCGCGTGACGCCCTCATCGAACGAGTCCTACAACGTCGAGCGCGAGCGCGCCCTATGGGACTACCTCGAGACGGTACGGCTGCGCAACGTGAACGGGTGAACGGCGAGGGGACTGTCAGTTCACCAAGGACGGATCGCCAGCGGTGCGGGGCGTCGACGGTGCCCGAAACCGTAGACCAGAGGCCTGGTGAGGCGCACCGGTGGCGGAGATTGCGGTACGCACGAAGGCGGCGATCTGTCGCGAGGTGGATGCTTGAGGCCAGGCGATCACGAGTGTGGCCGGCTCGGCGTCTGTTACCGGGCGGCTGACCGTGCCCGGTGGCAGACGGTCGCGGACGGATTCGGGGAGCACCGCGACCATGCGCCCGAGCAGGATGAGCTGCAGCAGGTGGTCGGTGTCGGTGATGGGGTGGCCGGTCACTCCGGGGCGGGCCTCCGGCCAGCGGGGTTGGGTCTCGTCGCGGAGGTCGGCCATCGACACAGCGGTACGCGCGGCCAGAGGGTGGCGGTCCGGGAGCACCACGACCTGGCCCTCGACGTGTAGGTCGTCGCTGTCCAGGCCGGTCAGGTCGTTCTGCGGCCGGTGCAGGAGCGCGAGGTCGGCGCGACCGTCGCGGACCATTGCGGCGCGTTCGCCGACGCTGAAGGCGAGGTCGACAGGGAGCGCGTCAGGGACGGCGGCGTAACGGTTCAGGATGGGGCGCAACAGGTCGGCGTCAGCGCCGGGTTTGAGCGCCAGGACCAGGCGAGGAGTGGTGGCGGCCGCCCGTCGGGTACGGCGTACCGCGGCGGCCACCGCGCCCAGTGCGCCGCGTCCCTCGGCCAGGAGCATTTCGCCGGCCGCAGTGAGGCGCACGTTGCGACTGGTGCGCTCCAGCAGGGTGACCCCCATCCGGCGTTCGAGTAGACGGATCGCCCGAGACAGCGGCGGTTGGGCGATCCCGAGCTGGCGGGCGGCCCGCCCGAAGTGCAGCTCCTCGGCGACGGCGACGAAGTAGCGTAATTCCCGGGTCTCGACATCCATACCATGTGGGTATCGCTCGAGACCGGTCCGATCCTGGTCTGCGGAGCCGGGCAGGGGTCGTATGGGCACATGAGCAATGATGCAACAGTCGCGCTGGTGACCGGGGCGAACAAGGGGATCGGACGGGCCGTCGCGGGCAGGTTCGCGGAGCTCGGGATGACGGTGCTTGTCGGCGCCCGGGACTTGGACAAGGGCGCTGCGGTCGCGGCCGAGATCGCCGCGACGGGCGGAAAGGCGTACCCGGTTGGCCTCGATGTCACCGACCAGCGCGGCGTGGCCGCGGCGGCCGAGGAGATCGGAGGCCGGTTCGGCCGCCTCGACGTTTTGGTCAACAACGCCGGCATCGCCGGCGACCTGGAGGCGCAGGCACCGGGCTCGGTCCGGCTCGACGGGATGCGGACGGTGTTCGAGACGAACCTGTTCGGTGTCATCACCGTGACCGAGGCGATGCTGCCGCTGCTGCGCCGCTCATCCGCGGCCCGGATCGTGAACGTCTCCAGCGGCACCTCGTCGATGACCTGGACGACCGACGCCACCCACTACCTGAGCCGGATGCCGGGGTCACTGGCCTATCCGGTGTCGAAGGCCGCGCTGAACATGCTTACGGTGCAATACGCCAAGGCTCTGTCCCGTGACGGGATCCTGGTGAACGCGGTCGCGCCCGGCGCGTGCGACACAGATTTCGCCCGAGGGCTGCCGTTCCGGCTGACCCGCACCGCAGCCGACGGCGCAGCGATCGTGGTGCAGCTGGCCACCCAGGGCCGCGAGTGCCCGACAGGCGGCTTCTTCGACGACGGCGGCAGGGTGCCCTGGTAAGCAGTTCGACGGGGCAGCGAACCCATCGATGTCCACCATGCCACCGCGTCGTCCGCCCGCCTTGCGCTTGACCGGTACGGCGTGACCTGGGGCTTCTCGAGGTTCAACTCGAACAAGCCGTCCGCGCGAGCGGCCAAGCATCGATGAGACTCCTGCCGGAAACCGTCCCCCTGCGAGGCGGTCAGGCTCGCGGTCGGCCGGCTCCGTCGTCGGCGGCGATCGGTGCGTACAGGTACAGGCCCATCGCTTGCATCAGAGTGCGCAGCGCGTTGCGAAGTATCTACTGCAGACGCAGCGAGACCTGCGCTCGTTTCATCGTGACGAGACGCCGGCGGACCTGGTCGGGACGATCCTCTTTCTCGCCTCCGACGACGCCGCATTCATCACCGGTCAGACGCTCAACGTCGACGGCGGGCTGCACTTCCTGTGAAAAAGCCACACGCCGGTTGCGCGTCGAACACCCACCGCTCCGGTAACAGCCTCGGATAGTCAGGAGAACCCTCATGCCCGACCAGCAACGCCATCCAGCTCCACCAGCTATAAGCAGCGATGGAGGTGACCTGTCGCACACACCGAAGGTCTACGGGCGCAGGGGTCAGTTCATCGAGGGTGCATTTCGTCCTGAGTGAGCATCGCGTTCTTTCCAGTTCAACTTTGCGGCTCGGCCGTCAGCGTTGGGCGCGCTGGTCGTAGTCGCGCTGCCGGGCTTGGATCTCGGGTGCGTGGGCGACGGTCCAGTCGTAGAGCCTGCCGAACGGTTCGCGCAGCGATTCGCCGAGCGCGGTCAGCGAGTATTCGACGCCGACCGGCGAGGTCGGCAGGACACGACGTTCGACCATCCCGTTGCGCTCGAGCCGCCGCAGGGTCTGGGTGAGCACGCGCTGGGTCACTCCCTCGAGGCGACGCTTGATCTCGTTGAACCGGCGCGGCTCGGCCAGGACTGCCATCACCATCATCGACCACTTGTCGGCGATCTGATCGAGGATCGACCGGCTCGGACAATCAGACCGGAACACCAATTCATCCTCGGCGATGGCCTTGTAAACGGCCTCAGAAGTAGCCATGGCGGTATCCTCCGCGTTCCCTGGTATGCCTGAAGTGCGTTATTGACGCTGGTCCGAGCCGGAATCAGTCTAGGTATACAGCAGGAACCAAGGTCTTGCCATATACCTAGGGAGAGAGCAGTGGAGCAGACCGCTTACCAGACCTTGCGGGTCAGCCAGAAGGGCGCAATCGCGTACGTCACGATCGACAACCCGCCGATCAACATCCTCAGCGTCGCGGTCATGACTGACCTGCGGGACCTCCTCGCCTCGCTGGCCGGCGACGACACCGTCCGAGTGATCGTATTCGACAGCGCCGACCCGGACTTCTTCCTCGCTCACGTCGATATGACCGCCACCGAGCAGGCCCTCGCCGTTCTCATGCCCGACCTGCCGGAAGGCGTCAACCTCTTCCAGGCCATTGGAGAACAGCTACGCCAGCAGCCTCAGGTGACCATCGTCAAACTCGCCGGCAAGGCGCGCGGCGGCGGTGCTGAGTTCGTCGTGGCCGCGGACATGGCGTTCGCCGCGATCGGGCCGGCCGGACTCGGCCAGATCGAAGCACTCATGGGCATCGTCCCCGCCGGCGGCGCCACTCAGTACCTCACCGAACGCGTCGGCCGCAACCGCGCGCTGGAGATCGTGCTCGGCGCCGACCTGTACGACGCCGAGACCGCCGAACGGTACGGCTGGATCAACCGCGCGCTCCCCGCGCACGAACTGGACGCGTTCGTCGACCGGCTCGCCGGCAATATCGCCGCACTGCCCGACGGCGTCATCGCCGCGGCCAAACAGGCCATCGCCCCCCGCAATCACGCCGATGGCCTAGCCCGGGAGAACGACGCGTGGGCCGGGCTCGTCTTCCGGCCCGCCACAGCGCAACTCATGAGCGCGGGACTGGCCCACGGCGCCCAAACCCGGGACGGCGAACAGGACCTCGAAGCGCTGTTCCGCAGACTCCCCGGTTGACCTGAACCTGGACCTTCGCAGTGTTCGTGTGCAGCTCACTGCTGCCGGCCATCGTTCCCCTCCCGGGCCACGACCTCAGCCCCGTCGACCGGCCGTGGCTCCTCGAACCCCTCGCCACACTCCAACAGCGGTACGTCGCCTACCCGCCCACCTGCCCGCGGCCGACGTTCACGGCGACGCATGGGGAGCTGTCCAACGAAGCCATCGACGAAAGCCGGCCCGCGCCACGGTGCAGCCCGGTGAGCTCTGGATCGTCACGGGCGGGACATGTCCCGACATCGGCTGATCGAAACCAGACAGTGGTCGCCGCCGCCGCGAAGTTGGCACACCAGATCCGCCGATCGGGGTCTTCCGTCCCGGATACGGACCGGCTTCTGTGGTGCAGGTGAGACTACGCTGGCCTGCGATCATCACCGCTGCTGTCCTTGTCACCGCGGCCGTCCCCACGTTCAGTGCGGAAGCAGCCACCCGCGCCGCGTGCCCGAGGACCACCGGAGTCATCTATGGCACGACGGGAGACGACACGATCACCGGCACGTCAGGCAACGATGTGATCTGTGGCGGTGCCGGCAACGACGTGATCCGTGGCAACGGCGGCGTCGACACGATCTACGGCGGGCCCGGCAACGACAAAGTTGTACGGCGCCGCGTCGCGTGAATATCTGTTCGGCGGGTCCGGATCCGACTACATCGAAGCGGGAGCCGGCGACGAGCTGATCTACGGCGACAACCCGACGACCGGGCTGAAGGACCCGACGGATACCGGAGCGGCAGGCAACGACACCATCCTGGCCGGGACCGGCAGCGTCAGCGCAGAAGGCGGGCCGGGTAACGACATCGTGTGGACGCGAGGTGGTGGCTCGTCCGCCGGACGGTCGTCGGAGAGCGTGTACGGCGGTCCGGGTAACGACGTGTTGATCGGCACCGGTCCTTCCGGGTACGGCTACTTCTACGGCAACGCCGGGTCGGACGTCATCATGCCGCCGATGATCAGGGCGAACCCCCTCGGTAACGTCGTATACGGCGGCGACGGCGGGGACCTGATTTTCACAATGAACCTGCTACGTGACCATGTGAATTTCGGGGAGCTGAAGACCAGTGTGACGGTGCCACTGGGCACGTCGTGCAAAGTGACGGTGGCGTGGCCGGCGAACCCGAAACCGGGCGACAGCGGCAAGTTCACGTGCTCGCTGCCAGTCAGCGTGAAAATCCCTGGGCTCATCGACGGTGTGACCGTTTCCGCGTCGGTGGACGCGGCAGGTAAGACGACGGGCAAGGTTGATTACACGCCGGCGAAGGAACTGAAGACAGTACAGGCAATCGCGAACGTTGTCCGTAACGGCGGGTTCCCGACCGACATTTGTGTCTGCGACCCGAAACTTCCCGGCTGGGCCAAGGTGGTCATCAGCGACGACGTTTTCAAGTAGAGAGGCATTGCCCGGGGTGGGGCCGGTCGATCGTGGCGTCCCCGTTCCGGCCTCAGGATGACAAATCCAGCATTGATGCATTCTCACCCACGCGGTGAACCGCACTGCGCTGCTTGAACGCCAACTCGACGGCGAGAGGTACGGAGAACGCCAGCGGCAGCAGCGGAGCCGGCACGTCAGTCGGCATCGGCGCCCCGCTGACCGACGCCGGCCTCCGCGTTAACTCCCCACTACAGGCCCAGGGGCTGGAAGCAGCCACTGCCTGGCGGGCCGTCGCCGCCGAACGCCTCAACACCAGCATCCGAACCGCCCTGCCGGCGCGGATGGTCGCATCCCTCGGCTGCCCGACGATCACCGCACCGGCCGCCGGCGGCGGCGGCGGCCGAGCGTGCGCCGGAGGAGGCGCTGCGGGATCGTGGTCGCGCCGGTGCCGGATTAGACGGCCTCGCCGAGGCCTACCTCCGCCCCTGCGCCCAGGTGGTTGGCCTGCGGGAAGAACACCGCGACAGGCCCTTCGGCCCGCCTCCGTCCGGATCTGCGGCTTCCGGTCCGCGACGCAACCCGGAACCACCGTAGTACGACACGTCGTGCAGGCCGTGCTCGTCGATCAGCCGTGCGCAGATCCGCCGAACTGTGTGCCGCTGTTTTCGCGGCGCGCGCACAGGACTGCCGCCCATTGCCTGCTTGCACGGGTCCAGCCGCGACGGCCGCCGGGCTGGCTTCTTCGATAATCTCGGCACCGTCTCCGCGACCGTGTCCACACCGGTGGTACCGCACCGACCGTCGCCGCTCCCGCTCCGGGTCAACCCTCGAAATGGTTCCACCAGGTATACCGGGCGGCATCAAACCAGCAGTCCCCGGCCGCAGGCCGAAAACGAGGGTTTCCGAGGGACAAGCTCAATACCAAAAGAAAATGACCTGCGTTTCCGCAGGTCATTCGCCATATTCTGTCGGGCTGACAGGATTTGAACCTGCGACCCCTTGACCCCCAGGCCGGTGGATCAAGCGTTTCCGCACGTCAAACGCGATACTTGGCGTTCACTCCCATGTCAAGTGTTCAGGTCAGCGCACTGCCGCGCATGGCGTGCGGTCCCCAGACGGTCCCCGTGGCCCCATGCCCTCCGCCCCAAGGACGGTGCTTCCGAGACTCCCGGCACCCCGACGGGCCGAGTGACAGCCAACCGTTCGAGTAACTCGTCGTTTTAGCAGCTCAGAGCAGGCTGAGTGACACCAGTTACAGGAGTGACAGCGGTGACTGGTTATGTTCGCGAGTTTGGGCGCCACATATTCGCGACTTTCGGCACCACCGGGATCTCACCTATTTCAATGTTCGCGAGTTTGAGCCCCACCCCTAGCGAGGCCCACCCAGGCGCCGTCCGTCGGCCCCGTCTTTCACGCACGGTGATGAAGGGCTGGGACCGGGAACGCCTTGTCTGCGGCTAGATGCGGACGCACGGACCGGCGGCTGGATCCGTCCTCACCCGATCGGATAGGTTTGCACTCATGACTACCGGGTCGGCGTCACGCCATTCACAGATCGGTGACCCGGTGCCCTTCTGAGCGCCGTACGGGCCGGGGCCGGCCCGCTTCTGCAGCAAGAATCCTGTACTTCTGCGCGGGCTCCGCCTTCGTCGTGTTCGACCAAGGCTTGAGACCTCAACGACGACAGGAGAAGTCATGCCCACCAAGACGCTGCACATCCCCACTGCGGACGGCCAGGCCGACGCATTCGCCGCCCTCCCCGACGCTGGCGGTCGACACCCAGCAGTGCTGATGTACCCGGACGGCTTCGGCATCCGGCCCGTGCTGCGGCAGATGGCCGGTGAACTGGCCGAGCACGGATACTACGTGCTCATACCGAACGTCTTCTACCGGCACGGCCCGGCGCCCGTGATCGAGCTTCCCGAGCACATCGGAGACGAAGCCCGGACCGCGATCTTCGCCCAACTCATGCCCATGATCAAGACGCACACCGCCGAACGGACCCGGAGCGACGCCGACGACTATCTCCGGTTCCTCACCGCCCAACCCGAGGTCAGTAGCGGACCGGTCGCGGTGACCGGCTACTGCATCGGCGGCCTCATGGCGGTACGCACCGCTGCGGCCCACCCAGGCCAGGTGGCTGCCGTTGCCGGATTCCACGCCCCCGTGGGCGCCGACGGGCCGGACCTCCTGTCCAAGCTCACCGCCCAACTTCACTTCGGTCACGCCGAGAGCGACATAACCCCCGAGGCGCTCAAGGAGCTCAACGAGACCCTGAAGGCCGCGGCCCTCAGCTACACCTCCGAGATCTATCCCGGCACCAACCATGGCTTCACCATGTCCGACACCGACGCATTCAATCCGGCCGCGTTGCAACGCCACTGGGATCGCCTGCTGTCCTTGCTCGGCGACACCCTGACCACCAGCTGATCGTTCGAGGTGTTCTGGGGCCAGGCAGCCCGAGTGGCGGGCTGGCCCCAGCGACGTTTTCGTTAACTGCTGATGCAAAAGCCTCGAACGATCGGGTCCCCTGCGCACGCCCGAGAACGCACTACCTTCGACAGACCCGCGCACCCGCGCCCCGAGTGGCTTCATGATCGCTTGCACTTAGCGTGAGCGGGTTCTTGAGCAACCGTCGGCGCCGCCCGCCGGACAAGATCGGTAAGTGGTGCCGACTCTCACGAACATTACTGCGCGACGCCACGCACTGGGACGAAGTGGTCACCGCACTGGGGTACGAGCACCTACGCCGTCACGACCTGCGGCACACCGGCCTGACGTGGATGGCCGATGCAGGAGTCAAGGTGCACGTGCTCCGCGAGATCGCCGGGCACGGATCGCTCAGCACCACACAGCGGTACCTGCACCCGGATCAGCGCTCGATCGACGCCGCGGGAGACGCACTGAGTGCCCACCTACGTGCCCCGCGTTCCCCCGACGGCCCCCGGCTACGTGCTGTCTGAACAGGCAAAACGTCGGTCAAGGAGTCCACGGATGTGTCGTCTGGTCCCTAAACGGTCCCCAGATACACCCATCCAAGTAGGAATTTGAGGATCAAGCGCAGTAACAAGAAAGGCCGTTGACCAGGTAATATACCTAGGTCAACGGCCTTTCTTGATCGGTCGGGCTGACAGGATTTGAACCTGCGACCCCTTGACCCCCAGTCAAGTGCGCTACCAAGCTGCGCTACAGCCCGATCCCGCCCCGAACCCAAGCCCGGCGCGACATCTCCTAAAGCTTACCAACCGCTACCCGTGAGCCTTCCCCCGACCCCCCGGACCCAGTTTCTTCCTGGGCTTCACCGAGAGTTCGATCGGAGTCCCCTCGAACCCGAACTCCTCGCGCAGCTTGCGCTCGATGAACCGCAGATACCCGGCGTCGAACGGCCCGGTGGTGAACAGCACGAACCGAGGCGGCGCCACGCCGGCCTGAGTCACGAACAGCACCCGAGGAGCCCGCCCACCTCGAACCGGGTGAGGCGTGGCCTGCGTCAACGCAGTGATCCACTGGTTCAGAGCACCAGTAGGAATCCGCTGCTCCCACGAGGCCAAAGCCTTACGGATAGCAGGAGCCAGCTTGTCCACAGCCCGGCCGGTCTTAGCCGAGATGTTGACCCGGACGGCCCAGGCCACCCGCTTCATGTCCCGGTCGATCTCCTTGTCCAGGAAGATCCGCCGGTCAGCGTCGACCAGGTCCCACTTGTTGTAGGCGATCACCAATGCACGCCCGGCCTCGATCACCTGAGAGATGACCCGCTGATCCTGCTCACTGATGACATCACCGGAGTCCAGCAGGACAACACCGACTTCAGCAGCTTCCACGGCACCGGCCGTACGCAGAGACGCGTAGTACTCCGTCCCCGACGCCTGATGCACCCGCTTCCGCAGCCCGGCCGTGTCGACGAACTGCCAGACGTCCCCATCCATCTCGACGAGGCTGTCCACCGGGTCGACAGTGGTGCCGGCAACAGAGTCGACAACAGCCCGCTCTTCACGAGCCAGCCGGTTCAGCAGACTCGACTTACCGACATTCGGCCGCCCGACCAGCGCCACCCGGCGAGGCCCCCGAGGACCGCCTTCGACGATGGGCGGCGTAGGCGGCAGCGCCTTGAGGATCGTGTCGAGCAGGTCACCGGAGCCACGGCCGTGCAGAGCCGAGATCGGGAACGGCTCCCCCAGCCCGAGCTGCCACAAGCTGACCGCTTCGAGCTCGAGGTTCTGATTGTCGGCCTTGTTGGCGACCAGGATCACCGGCTTGTGACTACGCCGCAGCATCTTGACCGCGGCCTCGTCGACGTCGGTGGCGCCGACGGTCACATCGACCACGAAGATGACGACGTCAGCGGTCTGCACGGCGATCTCCGCCTGCGCGGCGATGGCCCGGGCCCGGTCGCGGGCGTCAGGCTCCCACCCACCGGTGTCGACGACGGTGAACCGCCGCCCACTCCACTGAGCGTCATAGGGAACCCGGTCCCGGGTTACCCCGGCCACGTCTTCCACGACAGCCTGACGACGGCCGATGATGCGGTTGACCAGCGTCGACTTGCCCACGTTGGGACGGCCGACGACGGCGACGACAGGGACAGGTCCGGAGAAATCCGAATCATCCGAAGAGGCGGAGTCAGAAGAGGAAAACTCCAACCCACCCTCGAAATCATTCAGATCGAGGTCAGCGGGAAGATCAGTCACTTACTTACCTTGCTGTTGAGCAGGTCGAGCAGGTGCGCCACAACCTCGTCGATGCCCATCCCGGTGGTATCCACCTCGATGGCGTCGGAGGCCTGGCGCAGCGGGTCGACCGCGCGGCTGGAGTCGAGCTTGTCGCGGCGGGCCAGGTCGGCCTCGGTGGCGGCGACGTCGGTGGCGTCCTCGGCGCTGCGCCGGGCGGCGCGAGCGGCGGCGGACGCGGTCAGGTAGACCTTCAGGTCGGCGTCGGGGGCGACCACTGATGCGATGTCGCGGCCCTCGACGATGATGCGCGGGTGGGCGGCGATGATCGCCTGCTGCAGCGCGACCAGGTGTTTACGCACGGCCGGCACGGCGGCGACGACGGAGACGGCGCCGGTGACCTCCTGGCCGCGGATCGGCTCGTCGACGCTGACCCCGTTGGCCGCGAAGTGCGGCGCGGACGGGTCGGTGCCGATCGACAGCTCGGTCTCCAGCGCGATCTTGGCGATCGCGTCCGGGTCGGCGAGGTCGGCGCCACCCTGCAGCACAGCCCAGGTGATCGCGCGGTACATCGCGCCGGTGTCGAGGTACACACCCTCGACCGCCGCGGCGAGCCGCCGGGAAACGGTGGATTTGCCCGAACCGGACGGGCCGTCGACGGCGACCACGCACGTTTCCGGCCGTTCCTGAAGCGCCACCGGTTCCTCCTAAGTCCCCACGGCAACCAACCCTCCCATTGTGCCCGGCTCGGTTAGCACCGGCTAACCGGGGCTGTCCACCCTTAGAGATCAAGAGCTTTCCCTTGTACGGCCACAGCCCGTCACCAACCGCCACCAAGAGTCACCATCTGGCCGCAGGCAGACCGTGGCGGCCCGGACCTCGCCGGAGCCGGGCACAGAGCAGGATCACCCACGATGCCGTCCGGGCGCGCCGAGAACGCCCTGCCAGACCTCGGCGAGGCGAGGTGCCGGCCGCCCCAACGGAAACGCAATGATCGAACAGCCGGCCACCAGCACGATCGCGGTAACCCAGTGGCCGCTGAAGAGGGCAACAGGCGCTGCCACGAGCATGATCCAGCCGAACGCGACCAGAACCAGTTGCGCGATCACGATCCGGTCTTCCAGCCGCCGCTGCCAGGCGGTCAGCATCGCCCGGCGAGCCTGCTCGACCTGCTTTTCATGCAAGGCACGTGCGGCGCGCTGCGCGGTGATCTCCTGACAATCCCTGCACCGACCGGCCGTTCGAGGGCTGCGATGGTTGATCCCGCACACCCCGTACGTCGCGGCCCGCGAACGCGACGAGCCGCCACCGCTCAGCGGGATGTACACCCGGAGCGGCCCGAGGCCGAATCCCAGCCCGATACCCATGTCCCGCCGGATCGGCATTGACGTGCCGGACCTGAGCCGACTGCGCGCGCCCGCATTTTCACGGTTGAGTTCTCGGACGAGCCTGTGCGGGCCGTCGAGCGGAGCGACGCACGTGTTCGACAGCGGCGTCACTGAGGTAAATGTGGGACATGAGCGTGCGTGCCGTGGTGTCGCTGATCGCGCTGGCGCTGTCCACCTTTCTCTACGTGACGGCCGAGACGCTGCCGATCGGGCTGTTGCCGCTGATCGCCGGGGACACCGGCAGCACGATCTCGCAGGCCGGGATGCTCGTTACCGCGTACGCGCTCGTGGTGGTGCTTTCCTCCGTACCCCTCACCAGAATCACCCACCGCATCCCGCGCCGCCTGCTGCTCTGCGCCCTGCTCGCGATCTTCGTGGCCGGGAACGCGGCGTCGGCGGTGCTCGACGGCTATTGGCCGCTGCTGGGTTCGCGGATCGTCGTGGCGATGAGTCAGGCCCTGTTCTGGTCGGTGGTCACTCCCGCGACCGCGGCTCTCTTCGAGGCCCGGGTGCGTCCGCGTGCGCTTTCTCTTCTGTACGCCGGCAGCTCACTGGGAGCGCTCGCCGGAGTCCCTTTAGGGACGTGGCTGGGTCAGACAGCCGGGTGGCAGGCCGCGTTCCTGGCGATGAGCGCGGCCGGGCTGGTGATCCTCGTCGTGATCGCGACGCTGATGCCGAAGGCGCCGCCGGCGCAGGCCGAGACGTCGGTGGGGTCGGCGCCGGACGCGGGACGCTACTGGGCGATCGTGGTCTACACGGCGCTTGCGGTGACCGGGTCGTTCACGGTGCTGACCTACATCAACCCGTTCCTCACCGAGGTCAGCGGTTTCGGGGAGGAGGCGGTGAGTCCGCTGCTGTTCGTGCGCGGCCTGGCCGGGCTCGCGGGTGTGTTCGTGGCGGGTTGGCTGGTCGGGCGGAACGGCTGGCTGACGATGGCCGTGATGATCGGGCTGCAGACGGTGGCGCTTTTCGGTCAGTGGGTGTTCGGGACCTCCGCGGCCGCGTCGGTGGTCACCCTCGCCGCCTCCGGTTTCGCTCTGGCGTCGATGGCGGCTGCTCTGGGGGTACGGGCCCTCGAGACCGCCCCCAGGAGCACGGACATGGCCGCGGCGGGGACGTCGACGGCGTTCAACGTCGGCATCATGGGTGGTGCGCTGATCGGTGGTGTCCTCATCCCCGCCGCCGGGGTGCGCAGTGTTGCCCTGGCCGGGGCCGCGCTCAGCCTGCTCGCGCTGGTGGTCGTGCTGCTGGAGCCGCGGTTGTCCAGCGTGACCTCCCTTACCCCCAGCCGCTCTTGAAGTTTCAACATCACGGGCGGATGCTTGTGAAACTTCAACATCATGGGGGTCGGCATGACGATCACGCTGAAACTGCCGGCTACCCGGGTCCGCACCCGGGTCTCGGTGCCGCTGCGCTTCCCGGACGGGTACGCCACCACCGCCGACGTCTTCACCTTCACCGGTCTCGTCGACGGCAAGGAACACCTCGCCCTCGGCCTCGGCCCGTGGCGAGCCACCCTGGCGTCGGTCGCCACCGGCGGGGAGGCGCCGCTGGTCCGCCCGCACAGCGAATGCCTCACCGGCGACGTGTTCGGCAGTGAGCGCTGCGACTGCGGCCCGCAGCTGCGCGAGGCCGTCGAGCGGATCGCCGGGCAGGGCGGCTTCCTTCTCTATCTGCGGCAGGAGGGCCGGGGGATCGGGCTGTACGCGAAACTCGACGCCTACGCGCTGCAGGACACCGGGCTCGACACCTATCAGGCGAATCTGGCGCTCGGGCACGGCGAGGATGAGCGCGACTACACGGCTGCCGCGCAGATGCTCAGTGCGCTCGGGGTGGACCGGATCCGGCTGCTGAGCAACAACCCGGACAAGGCCTCGCAGCTCGGTGATCTCGGCGTTCAGGTCGTCGAGCGGATCCCGACCGAGGTTCACCTGACCGGGGCCAACGCCCGGTACCTGACTGCCAAGCGGGACCACACCGCGCACACGCTCGACCTGCCGCTGGCCGGCTGAGATGACGCTCTCTCCGGTTTCTCAGATCGAAGGCATCGCGTCGTACGCCGACTGGATGGACGCAGCGATCACGTTCTCGCAGCTCGCGCCCCGAGTCGGCGACCGGTACGCGGTCGGCGCCATCGTCGTCGACTACGACGGCAGCATCCTCGCCACCGGATACACGGGCGAGAGTGACCCGCACGAGCACGCCGAGGAGGCCGCCCTCGCGAAGATCGTGCCCGGGACGGATCTGTCCCGGGCGACGATCTACACGACGATGGAGCCGTGCACGACCCGAGCGTCCCGGCCGGCGTCCTGCACCCAGCTGGTGATCGCCGCCGGGCTGCGGAAGGTGGTCCTCGCCCTGCGGGAGCCGCTGCTGTTCGCCGACTGCGACGGTGTCGGCACCCTGCTGCGGGCCGGCGTCGAGGTCGTCGAACTACCGATGCAGGCCGACGAGGTACGGGCCGTCAACGCACACGTGCTGCTTCCCCGCCAGGCAGGATGATCTCGTGACCGTTTCCTCGCAGGTCGAACCCCGATGGCTCACCGACCCGGAGATGCGTAGCTGGCTGAACCTGGCTCAGGTTCTCATCCTGATGCCTACTGCTCTGGACCGGCAGCTGCGGGAGGACACCGGGATCCCGCACGCCTACTACCAGATCCTGGCGAACCTGAGCGCCTCCCCGGGACAGTCCATGCGGATGACGGACCTCGCGCGGATGGTCGGCACCACCACCAGCCGGCTCTCCCACGCCGTGGCCAGCCTCGAACAGCGCGGCTGGGTGCAGCGGGAAGCCTGCCCGAACGACAAGCGCGGCCAGGTCGCCTGCCTCACCGAACTGGGGATGGACACGCTGCGTTCGGCCGCCCCGGGTCACGTGGCCGAGGTGCGCCGGCTGGTGTTCGACCACCTGAGCGCGGAAGAGGTCGCCCAGCTGGAGGCGATCACGGCCAAGCTGCTGCCGGCGCTGGGCCAGGGCTGCCAGCGCTGATCGGCAGCGTCTCCCCGCCCGGTACACCAATCGCCCGATCCGGCTATCATCGCTGAATGGCGATCAGTGATGGTCGGTGTGTGACCGCGGCCGTGGCAGCGGGGATGACACCGGCGGTGGCGTTGTTCCGCTCCCTGGCCGATGAGACCCGGCTGCGGATCGTGCAACGCCTCGCCGCCGGCGAGGCCCGCGTCGTCGATCTGACCAGCGAACTCGGCCTGGCGCAGTCCACGGTCTCCAAGCACCTGGCCTGTCTGCGTGACTGCCGGCTGGTCGACTATCGCATCGAGGGCCGGCAGTCGTTCTATGCGCTGACCCGGCCCGAGCTGCTGGACCTGCTGGCCGCGGCCGAGGGCGTGCTCGCCGCGACCGGCACCGCCGTGGCGCTCTGCCCGGACCACGGCATCGGCGAAACCGCCTCCGCAGCCGAGGCGACGACCCGGTGACCAGCCCGATCAACCTGACCGTGTCGCCGCACCGGCGTGCCCAGCTCAACCGGCGAAGCCTGCACCTGGCCTACGCGACCGCCGGATACAACCTCGTCGAAGGCATCGTCGCGATCGCTGCCGGCACCGCCGCGTCCTCTGCCGCGCTGCTCGGATTCGGCCTGGACTCCTTCGTCGAGGTGTCCAGCGCGCTGGTGGTGATCTGGCAGTTCCGCTCCCGGATCCCCGAGGCCCGCGAACGGCTCGCTCTGCGCCTGATCGCGGTGTCGTTCTTCGCCCTCGCCGCCTGGGTCACCGTCGACGCCGCCCGCTCGCTGCTCGGCGCGGAACAGGCCGACACCTCCGTGGTCGGGATCGTCATCGCCGCCACCTCGGTCGTGGTCATGCCGCTGCTGGTCTGGGCTAAACGGCGCACCGGCCGCGAACTCGGCTCCGCGACCGTGGTCGCCGACTCCATGCAGACCATGCTCTGCACCTACCTGTCCGCGATCGTCCTGGTAGGCCTCCTGCTCAACGCCACTCTCGGCTGGTGGTGGGCCGACCCGGCCGCCGCCCTGGTGATCGCCGCTGTCGCCGTCCGCGAAGGCGTCGAGGCATGGCGCGGGGAACAGTGCGATGACTGCGCGATCCCCGCCGCCGCAAACGGTCCAGCCGACGACTGCGGATGCGGCCCCGGCTGCACCGACGCATGCCGCACTGATCCCAGCCCGACCGCCTGAAGCCGAGCCACGACCGCCGACACCGCCTATGGTCCGAAACTCACGACCGAACCGGGACCGACCGCGTTCTCCGTCAGCGGATCCCGCCCGGCACCGGGGCGGGCCAGTACAGCTCCGCGTACTCGCAGTTCGCCGTGGTGTCGGCCCAGCCGGCCCAGCAGTCGTCCCCCTTCGCGGTGGCGTCGTCTCCGCCGTCCAGGTGGTCTGACTCCGTGCTGTCGCCGCCGCCGGTGTCCAGCCAGTCGTCGCCGGCCTCGCCGTAGAGCACGTCGTTGCCGCCGTCGCCGGAGAGCAGGTCGTTGCCGGCGCCACCGCGGAGCACGTCGTTGCCGCTCTCGCCGAACAGCCGGTTGGCCGACGCGTTGCCGGTCAGCCGGTCCGAACCCTGCCCGCCCACGACCATCTCGACGTCCGAGCCGACAGTGTCGTGTTCACCGGCCTGGCCGTCGTCGCCCGACGCGCCGTCCAGGTCCACGGTGATCGGCCGGGTGTAGCCGTAGTAGTCGACGGTGTCCTGGCCGGCGTTACCGAGCAGGACGTCCGCGACCGCGCCCGCCGAGTCCCCGTCGCCCACCAGGGTCTCGTTGCCGTCGCCGCCCTCGAGCCGGTCCTTGCCCCGCCCGCCGTCGAGGTAGTCGTTGCCGCCCAGGCCGCGCAGGATGTCGTTGCCTGGACCACCGGTCAGCAGGTCGTACCCGGCGTGGCCGGTCAGCCGGTCATCGCCGCCGCCGCCCTCGATCCCTTCGAGGTCGGCCAGCAGCGTGTCGTGCTCGCCCGCCTGACCGTCGTCACCCTTGGCGCCGTCCAGGTCCGCGGTGATCGCCCGCGTCCGGCCCTGGTAGGAGACGAAGTCGACGCCGCTGCCCCCGCTGACCAGATCCGCGCCGCTGGTGACGTACGGGATGGGGTGCTGGTGGAACCGGTCCTCGCCGGCCCCGCCGTACTCGCGGTCGTCACCGGTGCCGCCGTCGATCGCGTCCGCACCGGCGTCGCCGTACAGGCGGTCGTTGCCGTAGGAGCCGTCGAGCAGGTCGTTGCCGGCCCCACCATGCAGCCCGTCGGAACCCTGCTCACCGGAGAGGCGGTCGTTACCGGAGCCGGCCCAGATCTGGTCGTTGCCATCACCGCCGGACAGCGAGTCGGCGCGCGGGCCGCCGTAGATCTTGTCGTTGCCGGCCCCACCCCCTGCGGACAGCGACAGACCGGACTTGTTGACCACCGAGTCGTTCCTGGCGCCCAGCGCGACACTGACCCGGGTCGGTGTCTTGCCGGTCGTGCAGCGGACCTTCGACTTGTCGACCTTCTTGCAGCCCTTGCCGGGCTTGAGCGCGACCACGTCGTCGATCGTGACGGTGCGCCCGGAGCGCGTGATCACGACCTTGTTCGTCTTGTTGGCGCCCGCGCTGAAGAGCACCTTGGTGCCGCTGACCGACGCGACGCCGGTGGAGGCTGCTTGCGCGGGCGCGGCGAGCACGCCGACGGTGGCGGTGCAGGTGAAAACGACCAGACCAGCCCTGGATAGCCGGAGTGCGCGAGACATCAAAGAACTCCCCCGATTCATCGACCGATCGGATCATAGATATCAATCACGCTGCCGACGATCACGTTGCATCCCGGCCGCATCATGGTGAAATGCCGGCGTGGCCGACCTACGACCCCGCCTCCAGCCGGTCGTCGAGGTGTCCACTCAGCCCCAGCACGGGCCTCGTCGAATAATGATCAGCGCAGCGCCGAGAGCAGATCCCCGAGAACCGCCTTCAGGTCCCCGGCCTGCTCCACCATCGCGGCGTTGCTCTCCACCGTGACTCCGTCGAACAGCGCGAGGACCGTAGCGTTCTTCGACCATGCGTGCCCGACGAGCTGGCCGTCCTTCACATAACCGACAGCACCGTCACCCACGGCACTGATCGAGATCACCGGCTCGGACGCGGCCTTTGCCGCTTCCAATCTGCCGAGGCCGGCTCGCCGCGCGGAGTCGGCAGCCATCGCCGCGGTCTCCGCCGTGCCGTCACCCGCCACGTGGAAGCGAGCCGTCATCGAGACCGGCGCGTCCGGCCCGCCGTACTGGCAGAAGCCGGTGGAGGCGTCGAACGTACCGGCGCTGATGTCCGCGAATCGTGGAGCGGTCAGGGTCGGGCACACGTCGCTGACGGTGCTCCACTGCGTGACCTCGACTGCCGGCGCCGGCTCCGGCGCCTTCTCCTGCTCGGCGCAGCCGCTCACCGACACGGCCACCAGCGCCGCCACCATCAATCCCCGCAGATTCCGCACGGCGGGATCTTCGCACGGAGCGCGGAGCCCGGAGCGCGGAGCCCAGAGCGCGGAGCCCGGAGCCCGCCGGATCCCGGAGCCGAGGCCAGCAGCGGTCAGGGAAGCGGATCTGCGGGCGCGCTCAGATCAGAAACGGTCAGGTGAGCAGGGCGGCTGCCGCTTCGAAAGCCGGCTCGCGGACCACGTAACGCGTGATCCCCCACTGCTGCTCGTTGCGGCGGATCGACGAGCGGATCTCGCCCAGGGTGCCGATGAGAGCGAACGGTGCCGCCAGCAACTCCTCCACCGGAATGCCGATGCGGTCGGCGTGCGGGGTGGCGGCGGCCTCGGCGTCATCGGTCACCTCGACGATCTGCACGAGCGCTTCCAGGGTGGGCGGAATCGGTCGTGAGGCCATGCCGAGGCGCACTTGTGAGATCTGGTGCTCGATCTGCGAACGGCTCCAGCGCGCCTCATGGCGATGCCCGTCCTCCAAGGTCCGCCCGAGGCCGCTCAGCCCCACGACGTCCGCGTTCTCGCCGGCCCAGCGCAGCAGCCGCGAATTCGCGGTCCCGATCGTCAGCGGAATCCGATCCCGCACCGGGCGAGGACTCTCCAATTCACCGTCGAGGAGCGCCCGGACCTTGGAGGCCACCTCGATGCAGCGATCGATTCTTCCCTGTACGCCGGGACGTGACCTGCCGATCGCCTCCCACTCAGCAGGCGTATGCCCCGCCCCGAGACCGACGAGCGCCCGCCCACCGGACACCACGTCGAGGGTCGCGACGTCGGTGGCTATGTGGGCTGCCTCCCGTACCCCCGCATTGGTGACGTTGGATCCGAGGCTGATGTGTGAGGTCACGGCGGCCGCCGCGGCCAAGGCGACGAACGGCGACGCGCTCGTCCCCGGATGATCAGCGGCCAGCAAGGCGGCGAAGCCGGACTCCTCCGCCCGGGTGGCCAATGTCAGCCAGGAGGCGGCGTCGGAGGGCTGAGCTTGCAGGGAGAAAACGGTCACTTCGACAGGCTGACACCGCCGACCGTGCGGCACGAAACAATTCTGCGACCGGCAGATCCACGGGGGCCCGGGGCTCGACCAGGGTTCGTCCCTGGCTCGGCCCGGGCATCCGGGCGGGCAGGCTGATGGCAACCGAGAACGAGGGAGCCAGGCAGATGTCCACGATTCGCCTTCACCAGCACACCACCGTCAGCCCGGAGCAGTTCGTCGCGGCGATCACCGACTTCGGGCCCGGACGCGAGAAGATCTTCGGCAACAGTGCGGACGCCGATCTGCGGGTGCACGCGCGGGGCGCCACCTACGCCGATGTGACCGAGGGGTCGGGCGGGGTCTGGGAGCGGCTCAGTTACGACTGGTCGGATGTGCGGCGGGTGACCATGAAGACGACCGATTCCAATGTGTGGGGCGGGGAGTCGGGTCACACGTACACGCTGATGCCGCTCACCGACGGCACCACCGACATCGACGTGGTGGTGATCCGCGACGGCAAGAACTTCAAGGGGCGCACGCTGGGGTTCCTGTTCCGCTTCGCCGGCCGCAGTTTCCTCGGCAAGGCCCTGGCGAACACGGTCACGGCGGTCGAGAACCGGGTCGGCGCGGCCTGAGCTCAGCCCATCCGCGGCGGCGGGATCGGCAGCGGGGTCGCGCCCGCCGGGCGTAGGCCGTCGAAGATGATCGCCAGATAGCGACGCCACAGGTCGGGGCCGCCGTGCGGGGCGAAACCGGCCACGTGGCCCGGTGCGCACATGAGGAGCACCACGTCGGTCCCGGTGATGTCCGCGCGGATGGCGCCAGCGTCACGGGCCCGGGTGACCAGGGTGTCGATCAAGGTGAACATCGCGGTTCGCGCCTCGGTGAGCCGCTCGTTGACGGCGTGCGCCTCTTGGAGCACGGTCAGGTCGTTCTTCTGCTGCCGGTCGGCTGCCAGGGTCAGGAACTCCAGCAGTGCCGCACCCGGATCTGCGGCGTCGAGCAACTTCGTGCCGGCCGTCGTCAGCGCGTCGATGCGGTCCAGCATCACCGCCGCGAGCAGGTCGTCCTTCGTCGGGAAGTGGCGGAAGACGGTCCCCTTGCCGATGCCCGCCCGCGCCGCGATGTCGGCGACCGAGGCGTCCATGCCGTGCTCGGCGAACGCCTCCTCGGCAGCAGTCAGCAGCAGGGCCCGGTTCCGGGCGGCATCAGCGCGCATGACGGCGATTATAAGTTGACCGCCCGGTCCGCTTCCTCTTAACCTGACCGCACGGTCCGGTTATGAGCGAGGGAGCGATCATGAAGGCTGTTGTCATATCGGACTACGGGCATCAATTCGCCCTCGCCGACATCCCGGTGCCGCAGCCGGGGCCGGGTCAGATGCTGGTGAAGGTCAGGGCCGCTGCTCTCAACCCGGTCGATCTGGCCGTCGCGAAGGGTGGCATCGCCGAGCTGACCTTTCCGCACGTGCCAGGCAACGACTTCGCCGGAACGGTCACCGCGATCGGCAGCCACGCCACCGGCGGTCTCGGCGACGATGTCACCGGCGGCCTTGGCGGCGATGTCACCGGCCATCTCGGCGACGGTGTCACCGGCAACCTCGGCGGCGATGTCGCCGGCTACAAGGTCGGCGACGAGGTTTTCGGCCACGCTGTGCCCCGCGCCCTGCGCGCCGTCGTCGGCAAGGGCAAACCGTCGCTCGGCACCGGCACGCTGGCCGAATTCGTGGTCGTGGAGGCGGACACCCCGTTCATCGCACACCGGCCGGCCGATCTCAGCCCGGTCGAGGCCGCAGCCCTGGGCACCGCCGGCATCACCGCCCGCGCGATCGTGGAAACTGCCGCCATCCGGGCCGGCGAGAGAGTGCTGGTCATCGGGGCCACTGGCGGCGTCGGCACGACACTGCTGCCGCTGTTGCGAGCAGCCCACGTGATCGCCACCGGACACCCGGACGATGAACCGCAGCTGCGCGAGCTCGGCGCCGGCCAGGTGATCGAGTACGGCCACTATCCTGCAGGCGTCGACACCGTCCTGAATCTGGCCCTGCCGTCGGACCAGCTCACGGACGCGGCCCGGGCGCTGCGGCTCGGCGGCCGGCTCTTCACGATCACGTTTCCGATGCCCCGCCCCGAGTTCATCGACCGCGACGATGTCGAGTTCCGCCTGATCCTGGACACCGAAGGCGCTCTGGGTGGCGCCGCCGACATCACCGCTCTGCGGCCGACGATCGCCCGCACGTACACGTTGGACGACGGACCGCAGGCCCTCCACGATCTCGCTCATGAGCACGTCGTCGGCAAGCTGGTCATCGAGATGTGAGCCCGGGCCCCCGTGGTCCCGGGCTCACGCGGGTGGGATCAGGGCAGGGTCCAGCGCTGGTTCGCTCCGGCGAAGCAGTCCCAGATCTGCAGCCGGGTGCCGTTCGCTGAACTGTTGTTCTGGGCGTCCAGACACCTGCCGCTCGACGGGTTCCGCACTGTCCCGTCGGATGCCGATTGCCACTGCTGGGCACCCGTACCGTTGCAATCGTAAATCTGGACCAGGGAACCGTTCGCTGTGCCGGCCGCGTTCACGTCGAGGCACTTGCCCAGGGCGCGGATCGTGCCGTCGGTGCCGACCGTCCAGGTCTGCGCGTTCGTACCGTTGCAGTCGTAGAGCTGGACCGCGGTGCCGTTGGCGCTGCTCGCGGCTGCCACGTCGACGCACTTGCCGCCGATCCCGGTGATGCGGCCGGTCCGCCCGGCCGGTGCAGTGGTGCCGCCCATCACCGTTTCATAGATGGCGCTGACCAGCGAGTTCGCACCGGTCGCGTCCTGCGAGAGTTCCCAGTTCATGATGCCGCCGGCGTTCGCGAGAGCCCACTGGGTCTTGCGGCGGATCGTCGGCAGCCCGTTGTAGCACTCGCCGGACGGGGTGCAGTCCCGGTTCGCGTTCGCCGGATCCTGGGCGACCAGCTGCGCATAAGTGAGATAGCCGGGCCGGCTGTAGAACGGCACACCCAGGACGGTCTTGGCCTTCGGCAGCCCGCGGCCCTTCCAGAAGTTGGCCGCGTTGATCGACCAGTCGTAGTTGGCGTGCGGGCTTCCACCGTCGTACGCCATGATGTTGAGCCAGTCCACATAGCCGAACACCGCCGGCTGCACGCCGTTCGCGGTGCCGCCCTCACTGACGACCGCGGCGGTGAGCAGCTTGCCCTCGTTGTGCAGAGCCGTGCTGAGCTGGCCCATCAGCGCCGTGTAGTTGTTGCCGGATGTGCCGGGATCCGGGTACTCCCAGTCGATGTCGACACCGTCGAGCCCGTACTGACGGACCACACCCATGACCGTGTTGACGAACGTGGTGCGGGTGCCGGCGTTCGCTGCGAGGGATTCGAACGCCGAATCGTTGCCGTCGTTCCAGCCGCCGATCGCCAGCGAGACCTTGGTGTTGTTCTGGTGGCCGAGGCTGACGAGCTGCTGCAGTTTCGCGGTGTTCTCGATGGGCTGGAGAGTGCCGTTCGCGTTGGGCAGGGCGAACGAGTAGTTGATGTGGGTGAGCTTGGAGTACTGGATGGCGGTGACGCTGCCGGCCCAGGACGGCATGTAGCCGACACTCTTGAAACCGTTGGGGACCACCGCCGCCTGTGCGGCGGTGGCTTGGCCGGCGACCGCGAGTCCGGTGCCGGCCAGGAGGACCGCGAGCGCGGCCGTGACCGATCGTCTGATGTTCATGGGGAACGCGACCCTTCACTTGGGGGATGTGCTGGGGCGCGTAAAACGTTAAGAACATTAACAGAAGCCGGTCAATATGCTGCGCCGGTTCCGCAACAAAATGACGTGTTACACGGACCGCAAGGTCGGCGCGACAATGGATTACGCGTACGTGAGGCGAGCCGGTCTGCGCCCGACTCTTCAACGCCGATCGCGCAGGAGCAGCAGGACGATCGACAGCACGACGATCGCGCCGGATCCAGCCAGGACGACGTAGTAGAGCACCGGACCACCGAAGCGGCGGCTCGGGTCGCCGCCGAGCAGGGAGACGAAGGTGCAGCCGGCCGAGGCCAGCAGCACCCAGGGCCACCATCGTGGCTGCTTTCGCACCGTCCCCCCGATCATCGACGGCCACCACTGCGCAACCGGAATCTACATCAGCGGCGTCTGGAGTTCGGTGACCCATTCGTCGCGGTTCTCCGGGCACTCCAGGCTCACCTCTCGGGCATAGCCCGCCGCCCGGTGGCCCGTCTCGTCGATCCACCGCGACAGCGCCTGGCCGGTCGGGACAACCCTGTCCATCGAGCCGCGGTGGACGATGGTCGCGGCCTTCTCGACGGCCGGAAGGTCGACGATCCGCAGCCGGGGATCATCGGCTGAGGCGACCGCCACCTCGATGCCGGCGTGCACCACGATCCGGCCGTCGTCGGCATCCTCGTAGTAGGCGACACCGGGACCGGTCGGCTTGATTCCCAGCCGAGCGAGCAGCGGCATCAAGTCGTCATACAGCGGTCCGATCACCGGCCCGATGTCCGACGGCTCATAGCTGTCCGCCACGGCTACCAACTCAGCTACCCGGACGGCCGGGAGTCGCTTCACCACAACATCGTCGGCAGGCATTCTGCCCTCCCTCTCCAAAGCCTGGAGACGCGCCTCGACCTGCACCAACCGCCCCTCAGCAGCAGCGATCGCCACGGACAGCTCCACCTGACGCAACCGCAGCATGCCGCGGAGCTCGGCCGGCGAAACCGACTCGTCGATGATCGACTGGACCTGCCGCAGCGTGAATCCGAGATCCTTGAGAGCCACGATCCGGTTCAGGCGCGACAACTGCGAAGCCGTGTAGAAGCGATAGCCACTCGACGGGTCGACGTGGGCAGGGCGCAGCAGGCCGAGCTCGTCGTAGTGACGCAGCATGCGGACCGACACGCGCCCGGTACGGGCGAAGTCTCCGATGGTGAACATGATGTCTCCGACTTCAGCAGCTCACACGGTGTGAGGGTCAAGCATCACTCCGCGATAGGGATCGTATTGGCATGCCCGGATGCATTGCCTTGCGTCTATACGCGGTGGTGGGGTGGGATCACCATTCCCCCTGATCCCGGAGGTCGTTCATGAGACGACGTTCCCTCGCGGCCTTCGCCGCTGTCACGCTCTGCGCGACTGCGGCGTTCACCGCGTCCGCCCCTGCCGGGGCGGGGCCGGCCCCCGACCCCGCCGCGGAATATGAGATCTACGACGTGCGCACCGAGGCGCAGCGCAACCAGATCGCCCGGTCCGGGGCGGCCATCGAGGACATCGAGCACGGTGTCGCAGCCGTCACCGCGACCGGCGCCGAGGTCAGCAAGCTGCGCAAGCTCGGATACCAGGTCGAGAAGGCCGCCGCCGAGACGGGAGAGGTCTCCACCCTCGACTTCCCGTCGGCTGACGCCGCCTACCACAACTACTCCGAGATGGTCGCCAAGGTGAACGCCGCGGCCAGCAGCTACCCGTCGATCGTCAGCAAGCGGGTGCTCGGCAAGAGCTACGAGGGCCGCGACATCGTCGCCGTGAAGATCTCCGACAACGTCGGCACCGACGAGTCCGAGCCCGAGGTCGTCTACCAGGCCAACCACCACGCCCGTGAGCACCTCACCGTCGAGCAGGCGCTGTACCTGCTGGCACAGTTCACCACCGGGTACGCCTCGGACAGCCGGATCAAGACGATCGTGGACAGCCGCGAGATCTGGATCATCCCGTCGGTGAACCCGGACGGCGCCGAGTACGACGTCGCCACCGGCAGCTACCGCTCGTGGCGCAAGAACCGGCAGCCCAACAGCGGTTCCAGCTACGTCGGCACCGACCTCAACCGCAACTACTCCTACAACTGGGGTTGCTGCGGCGGCTCGTCCGGCACCACCTCGTCGGCGACCTACCGCGGCCCGTCGGCGTTCTCCGCGCCGGAGACCCGGGTGATCCGCGACTTCTACAACAGCCGGGTGATCGGCGGCGTCCAGCAGGTCAAGGCCGTGATCGACTTCCACTCGTACTCGAAGCTGGTGCTCTGGCCCTACGGCCACACCACCGCGAACACCGCCACCGGCATGAACGCCGACCAGGCCAACACGTTCGCCACGCTCGGCCGGCAGATGGCCGCGACGAACGGCTACACACCGCAGCAGTCCAGCGACCTCTACATCACCGACGGTGACTCGCTCGACTGGCTGTGGGGCGTTCACAAGATCTTCGCGTACACGTTCGAGCTCTACCCGGGCAGCTCGGGCGGCGGCGGCTTCTACCCGCCGGCCAGCGTCATCCCGACCGAAACGGCCCGCAACCGGACGGCAGCGCTGATGCTCGCCGAGGCCGCCGACTGCCCGTACAAGGTGATCGGAAAGCAGTCGACGTACTGCTGACAATGGACGGATGAGGATCGACGTCGCCACGGTGCGCAAGCTGGTGCCGGAGCAGTTCCCCGAGTGGGCGGATCTCGAGATCCGTGAGGTCCGCTCACACGGGACCGTCAACGCCATCTTCCGCATCGGCGACGGCCTCACCGCCCGCTTCCCATTCCTGACCAGCGAAAACCCGGCGCCTGCCGAGATCCAGGAGATCCGGCAGGAGCTTCGGAGAGAGGTGTACGCAGGGAAGCGCCTCCACGGTCGGACACGATTCCGCACGCCCGTCCCGGTGGCCTTCGGCGAGGTGAGTACCGGCTTCCCGTCGCCCTGGACGGTGCAGACCTGGCTGGAAGGCACGGTGGCGACCGACGAGGACCCTGCCGGCTCGCACGGATTCGCCGCCGACCTGGTCGACCTGATCACGGCGATGCGCGCGGTGCCCACGGACGGCGAGACCTTCCACGGGCGGGGACGCGGCGGTGTTCTGTCCGATCACGATCAGTGGGTCGACCTCTGCTTGACCAACAGTGAGCGGCTCTTACCCGTACAGAAACTGCGCTCTCTCTGGAAATCGATGCGCGAGTTGCCCCGCGGCAGTGACCCCGACGTGATGACCCACCGTGATCTGATGCCGGGCAATCTCCTGGTGGCCGAAGGCCGCCTCACCGGTGTCCTCGACGTCGGCGGCTTCGGCCCGGCGGATCCGGCGCTCGACCTGCTCAGCGCTTGGCACCTGCTGGATCATGGACCGCGCGAGGTGCTGCGAACCGGCCTGGCCTGCGACGACGGCGAGTGGGCGCGCGGCCAGGCGTGGGCGTTCGAGCAGTCGATGGGCCTGGTGTGGCACTACCGCCACACCAACCCGGTGATGTCCGGGATCGGCCGCCGGACCTTGGAGCGGATCCTGGCCGACCCGGCGGTCTGACTACCAGTCCAGGTACTGCCTCTTCCAGGTGGCGAAGGCGCCGCCGACCTCGTCCTGAGCCGTGGCGATCACCTCGGCCGGGTCGTCGGCGGGCTGCAGGCCGAACTGCTCGTCGAGCCAGGCCACGAACTCGTCGTGGTAGTCGGCGTGCTCGTCCTCGTCGCCGCGGTAGAAGACGACCTCGTCGTGGCCGACCATCGGCTCGCTGTCGAAGGCGAGCAGCTGGAACAGCTCACGCACGTTGCGGGCGATCACGTGCTCGCCGCCCTCGTCGCCGAAGACGATGACCGGGGCGTCGCTGAGATCAAGGCTGGTGTCGCGCTTCCACAGGGCGTAGAACGATCCGCCGCCGGTGGCGCGGGCGAACGGGATCAGGCCGGACAGGAAACCGGGGTCCTTCGACCAGCCGGCTTCCAGGCCCGAGGTGTCGTTCCAGTCGTCCAGGCCGAAGCACTCCGAGTACGACTCGTAGCCGTAGCGCTCCTGGAAGGCGTGCAGCTGGTTCAGCTCCGGAACCGGGGAGTATGCGGTGCTCACAGCGGCCGAGCCTACCCAAACCGACGGTCCGCGATATGAGCGACCTGATATTTAAACATTTGCAGATGTAAATGGAAGAGTGGGCCTCAGCGGCGTCGCCCACCGGCGTCCGCCCCTACTGAGGAGGACCCCCACATGCGCAGATGGCGAACCCTTCTGGCGACCGCGGCGGCGGCGTTCACCGCTGCCACCATGGGCGTGCTGGCCGCACCCTCGGCCGCGGTCGCTGACGACGTCAGCCCGTACGTCGTCGGCGGCACCCGCGCCGCCCAGGGCGAATTCCCGTTCATGGTGCGGCTGTCGATGGGCTGCGGCGGCGCCCTCTACAGCAAGAACCTGGTGCTGACCGCCGCGCATTGCGTGAGCCGGACCGGCACCAACACGTCGATCACCGCCACCCTCGGCACCGTTGACCTGCAGTCCAGCAGCCGGATCACGGTACGGTCGAACTACGTCTACCGGGCGCCCGGCTACAACGGCAACGGCGACGACTGGGCGTTCATCCGGCTCGCCACCCCGGTCACCACCCTCGCCACCCTGCCGATCGCGACGTCCACCGCCTACGACTCGGGCACCTTCACCATCTCCGGCTGGGGCGCCGCGAGTGAGGGCGGGTCGCAGCAGCGTTACCTGCTCAAGGCCACGGTTCCGTTCGTCAGTGACACGACGTGCAATTCCAGTTCCATGTACGGCGGGGAAGTGATCGCTGCCGAGGAGATCTGTGCCGGCTACACCTCCGGTGGTGTGGACACCTGTCAGGGTGACTCCGGCGGACCGATGTTCCGCCGCGACGCCTCCAACGCCTGGATCCAGGTGGGCATCGTCAGCTGGGGCGACGGGTGTGCCCGCCCGAACAAGCCCGGCGTCTACACGCAGGTCAGCTACTTCTCGTCGGCGATCCGGTCGGCGGCCGCCTCGCTCGGCGGCTGACCTTCTGCCTCTGGCAGACGCGGTGGTGAGCCGGCCTCGATCCGGACATCATCGGAGCCTATGACCGAACAGAATCTGGCACTGCGGGTGCGGCGGGACGCTTCGAACGACCGCCCGCCCGCGGTGCTGCTTCCGGCTACCGGCAAGACCGCGGCCGACTGGGACCAGGTCATCCCTGCCGGCCGCACTGTCGTGGCGGTGGACCTGCGGGGACACGGGGACAGCTTCTGGCCCGGCTCGTACGAGTTGCCGCGGTTCGCGGACGATGTCGCCGGGATGCTCGAAGACTTGGATCTTGGAGCCGTGGACCTGGTGGGCCATTCGCTGGGTGGCCTGGTCGCCTGCCTCGTGGCGTCGTCCCGACCGGAACTGATCAGGCGGCTCGTGGTGGAGGACATCGGGATCCTGCATCCTCGGACGCCGTCCATGCCATCGCGGCCCGCGGGTGAGCTGCCGTTCGACTGGCGGATGGTGGAGCAGGTCCGAGCGCAGATCGATTCACCGGACACGGCTTTCTGGCGGTCGGTCGCTGCGGGAATCGGTGCTCGGACCCTGATAGTGGCGGGCGGCGCGGCCAGTCCGGTGCCGCAGGAACAGGTGGCCGAACTGGCTGCGGTGATCCCCGATGCGCGTCTCGTGACGATCGAATCCGGTCATCTGGTGCATGAGACGCGGCCGGTCGAGTTCCGGCGGGTGGTCGAGGCGTTCCTGGATGACGAGGGGTAGGCAGGGCGGGAGCGATGCGGTCCCCCGCCCTCACCTCGTCCTGCTACTTGGTGGCGCTTTCTTCCTGAGCGGCTTCTTCATCCTGAGCCGCGCCTTCGTCGGCCGCGCCTTCCTCAGCGGCACCTTCCTCGGCCGCACCTTCTTCAGCCGCGCCTTCCTCGCCCGCTGCGCCCTCGTCGGCGGCACCGGCACCGGCGGCTACCGCCTTGGCGTCGGCGAGCGCGAGGCAGGACTGGAGCAGGGTCTTCTGGGCGGATGCCACGGCAGCGGCGGCGGCTTCGGCGTCGACAGCACCGGCGTCCTCACCGGCAGCGCCTTCCTCAGCTGCGCCTTCCTCGGCGGCACCCTCTTCAGCAGCGCCTTCCTCAGCCGCGCCTTCCTCAGCAGCGCCCTTTCCGGCGCCGGCGCCCTTGCCCTTCTCGGCCGCCTTCTCCTTGGCCGCGGCCTTCTTCAGGATCTTGGCGTATTTCTTGGCTTGCGCCTTGTACGCGGCCTTCGCAGCCTTGGACCCGGGAGCAGCAGCCTTGTCGCCGGCGCCGGCCTCGGCAGCGGCACCGGCCTCATCGGCAGGGATCGCCTCCTCAGCGGCGCCCGCCTCGCCTTCGGCACCCGCCTCGCCTTCGGCACCGGCTTCACCCTCGGCGCCCGCTTCCTCTCCGGCGCCCGCTTCCTCCTCGGCGCCAGCTCCGGCTTCGGCTGCTGCCACGTCGGCGGCGAAGGTGTCGCAGGCCGTCTCCAGGGCCACCGCCGAAGCGGCTGCGGCATCACCCGGCGCCTGTTGCTCGACCGGTGCCAGCTCCTCGCCGTCACAGACCACTGCACCGGCGTTGACCTGCAGTTCCGTACACTGCGAGACGTCGAATTGCTGGCCGTCCACACTCACCAGATCGGCGGCCTTCGTATCGGTACCGGCCGAGGCCAGCTGTACTCCGGTCACCCCGGTGGCGACCAGCACTCCTGCGACGACGACAGCTCCGATGGTCTTCCGCCGGTTGCCGTCGTTGCGTCGGTACGAACGCGACCTCATGAACACTCCTCGTCGTGGACGTCGATGTCACCCCGGTCGGGGGCTCATACGGGCCGTGACGCTTCCGCGGTTCAACGGGGTTTTCCGCGATCAATACCGGACAGGGTGAAAACCCCTGCTCAAACGGCAACCTGTGAATCAGCTTATTGACGAGATCACCCGTCGGAGCCGGGCCTTTCGGGGCATCATGACCGCATGACGGAAACCCTCGCTGTGAACAAGGATGCGGCCGAGGTGATCTGGAGCCGGGCCGGCGCCGACCTGGGCGACGGCGACGGCGACCGGCACCTCCGGGCGCTGCTGCTCGTCGACGGCATCGTCCGCAATTGCGGGCCCGCCCACGCGGCGACCTGCTGCGAACCGGCCGAATTGTCGGCCGCCGCCGAGGCGTGCCGCTACCTGGGCCTGGACGGCCTCGCCGCGGTGATCAGGGAGCTGCCGTCGGCGACCGAGGGCGAGGACGCCGAGCGGCGCGTCGACGACGAATACTACGAGCTGGCGCCGGACGACGCGACGCTGCGGCAGGCGTTCGCGGCACGCTTCGCGAAGACCCCCGACGACTTCGCGGTGATCACCGCTCGGAGGTTCCCGCGCTACCGGACCGCGGAGGGCTGAGCCCCTGGAGGACACCTTCCCGCAGTGACTTCTCTCGATAGCGTTGACCGAATGGGTGGGCAGGGCTGGCCGAAAGCGCCCCCTCCCTTGCGCAGCATGATCATCTATGCTTTTAACTTCACCGACACGTAACTCACGGGGGAGTTTCATGGCGCGATCACTGCACGCCGCCCGCATCGGGATCATCCTGCTCGCCACGATCGGCGCGGGCGCTCTCGCCTCGCCGGCCCAGGCCGCCTCCACCGGCGTGGCCTCGGTCTCCAAGACCACCCAGGTCAAGTACGTCGCCGGCGCCGGCAAGACCAACACCGTCGTCATCACCCGGTCCGGCCGGACCGTCACCATCGACGACAAGGTCAAGATCAAGGCCGGCAAGGGCTGCAAGGCCGTCAAGGGCGACAAGACCAAGGTCCGCTGCAAGCTCACGAAGAACCCGACCAAGGTCGTCGTCTACGCCGGCAACAAGAACGACACGGTCACCAACAAGACCTCCATCCCGTCCGGGATCGACGGTGGCGCCGGCAACGACCGGCTGGCCGGCGGGTCGAAGGCCGACAGCCTCTACGGCGGCACCGGCAACGACGTCCTGTTCGGCGGCGCCGGCAACGACAAGGTCTACGGCCAGGCCGGCAACGACACGCTGTACGGCAACGGCGGCAACGACACGCTCTACGCCGGCAGCGGCAACGACCTCGTGTACGGCGACAGCACCTACGTCGGTGACCGCGGCAACGACAAGCTCTACGGCGAGGGCGGCAACGACGCGCTCGAGGGCGGTTACGGCAAGGACCACCTCTCCGGGGGCGCCGGCAGCGACCGCCTCGAGGGTGACGTCAACGCCGAGGACACCACCAGTGAGGTCGCCGCGGACACGATCTACGGCGGCGCCGGTGTCGACACCGCCGACTACTACCGCGCCAAGGCGGTCGTCGACCTGGACGGCTCGAAGGGTGACGACGGCGCACCCGGCGAGGGCGACACGGTCGGCGCCGACGTGGAGAACCTGACCGGCGGCGACGGCGACAACTACTTCACCGGCAACGCGGGCCCGAACAAGCTCGTCGGCGGCGAGGGCGACGACGTCTTCTCCGGCCTCGGCGGCAACGACGTTCTCCACGGCAGCTACGGGGCGAACGTTCTCAACGGCGGCGACGGCGACGACACCCTCTACAGCCGGTACGCGGACGCCGCGCCGCACACCTCCGACGGCGACAAGGTCGACGGCGGCGCGAACACCGCTGTCGGCGACCTCTGCTACACCAGCCCGGTCGACACCGTCACCGGCTGCGAGCGCTGACACCTCTGATCGGCCGGGACGGCCTCGCCGCCCCGGGTGGCGCGAGAATCCGCGTTCTCCGTGTTCGCGGATTCTCGCGCTCCACCCAAACAGCATGCCGTGCGGAATGAAACCAATCCCGAAATCGATTACGGGATGATCTCGCCCTTGACGACTCGCCAGGCAGAACACGCGCCCGCCTTGCCCGCACTGAAGTCATAGGTGCACGCCTTGGCGCGAATGCCTGCGCTTTCGTCGTATTCCTTGTTGCAGGAGCCCCACGTTCCGTTGCCCTGCTTGTTGGAACACATGCCCGCACGCGTCTGCTCGAAGTTGATGTAATACTCCCAGATCACCACGGCCGACTTACCGTCCGCGGCGGTGTCTTTGACATACCACTTGTCGCCGTAGTCCACGTAGTAGGCGGTCGAACCGGCAACCGTCATCTTCTCGGACGTATCGGACGGGGCCGAGTCCGCCACCGCCGTGTTGTACTCGACAGTGATCGCTGCCAGTGCCGGACTCGGCGCCATCACGGCCACTCCGATGCCCACCATCGCGGCCGTCAGGACGATTCCGGCACGCAGCTTACTCGCGAATCTCTTCAAGGGATTACGGGTCCTCTCTGAAGGAAATCGAATGGCGATACCGCATCGCCGGCGGTCGCAGAGGGACACCAAGAATTCGACTGGGAAACGTCCAGCATTCATGCCCCCGCAACGCGATCACTGTATCAGCGATCTTGCATGTCTGGATGCCCCGGAAACCGGAGGGCGTTCTCATCATGCCCATAGGCGCCGAGCTCTCAGGCGAAGCGCCGCACGAACCGCAGCGCCGTCTCGCACACCTCGCGCCAGCCGCTGTCGATGGTCAGCGAGTGGCCCCGGCCCGGGATCTCCACGATCTCGGTGACGCCCGGGTTGCCCTTCTGCTGCTTGTAGGAGGCGTTCGCGATCGACCACGGCACGGTGTGGTCCTTCTCCCCCGACACGATCAGCAGCGGCCCGCGCGACGGGTTGCCCGTGTCCACCTTCGCCTCGGTCCACGGGTTCAGGTTCGCGGCCGCGGCCTGGAACAGCGGCTCGCCGGAGGCCGGGACGGCGAATGTCGCGTACAGGTCCCGGGCCTCCTCCTCGCTGACCGCGTTCGCGAAGCCGTACCGGAACTGGTCGTAGGTCAGCGGCACCGCCCGGTGGTAGTTGGCCGGGTTACCGATCACCGCGCTCGCCACCCGCAGCGCCGAGATCGGCAGCGGCAGCACACCCCGGAACGGCGCCGGGTCGATCGCCACCGACACCGCCGACAGGCCCCGCCCCGCGGTGATCTGCGTGATCAGCCCACCGAACGAGTGCCCGACGACCGCCGGTCTGCGGTCCAGCTTGCCGACCAGCGCGGCCACGTGGTCGGCGACCTGCCCGACGCTCTTGCCGGCGAACACCTCCGGGTGCGCGTTCGCCTCCTCGACGGTGTCCGGGTCGTCCGGCCAGCCCAGCAGCACCGGCGCGTAACCGGCCTCCGCGAAGACGTCCGCCCACCGTTGCCAGCTCGACGGCAGCAGCCACAGACCATGTACGAAGACAACGGGCTGCTTGCCGCCGGCGTTCGCCGCCTCGATCTGCTGCAGATCGGATCCGATTCTCATGGCCGGGAGCCTAGGCAGCGAGAACGCCTCCGCGATTGGCGCTGAGCGCACAGCGATCGTGTGTGCGGGACCGGTTGCTTTTCTCCCGGCCGCGCGCATGCGACCGTGGAATCGTGCAGGCGACACTGAACACCACCGCGCTGGCCCCGCGGGATCGCGAGGAGGCCGTGCGCACCCTCGTCTGGGACAGCGTCATCCGCGTCGAGATCGAGCACCACGTGTCCGAGAACGACATGTCGGTGTCGCTCGGGCTCGGCCGGTGCGGCGACCTCGGCGTCTGCCACACCACCGCCACCCCCACGACCGTACGCCGGACCGCGCGCCTGGCCCGCGAGGACACCGAACCGGTCGTCTTCCTCGGCCTCCAGCGGTCCGGGAGCAGCATCGTCGTGCAGCACGGCCGGGAGGCGGTGCTGCGGCCGGGCGAGTTCGCGATCTACGACACGAGCTCGCCGTACTCACTGCTGTTCGCCGGCGGCATCGACGCCACGTTCTTCCGGATCCCGCGCGCCGCCCTGGCCCTGCCGGAGCCAAGCGTGCGGGAGGCGAGCGCGGTCCGGTTCGGCCGTGGTGACCGGATTGCGGCGCTGACCTCGGACTATCTGACCCGGCTGGCCGAGGAGCCGGATCTGCTTACCGACGCGCTGGCAACGCCGACGATCGAGTTGATCCGGGCCGCGCTGACCGTGCGCCTCGGCGCCGACCGGCTGGCACGTAGAGCGATGGGCGAGTCGCTGGCGACCCGGATCCTGGCCGACATCCGGCAGCACCTGTCCGATCCTGATCTGTCACCGGCTGCGGTGGCGGCGCGCCAGCACATCTCGGTGCGCTACCTGCACCGGGTGTTGCAGGGCGAAGGCGTCCGGTTCGGCGCGTGGGTGCGGCGCCGCCGCCTGGAGGGCACCCGACGCGATCTCGCCGACCCCGCGTCCCGCGCCGCCACTGTCGCCGCGATCGCCCGGCGGTGGGGGTTCAGCGACCCGGCGCACTTCAGCAAGTCGTTCCGCACGGAGTACGGCCTCACTCCCCGCGACTGGCGTGCGCTGCATCTCTGAACCGCGCCCGGGCCTGCTCGATCTCAGCGGAGTGCTCGGCCGCCCACATCCCGAGCGCCATCACCAGCGGCAGCAGCGAACGCCCCAGGTCGGTGATGCGATATTCCACCCGTTGATCGGTCTGCCGGCGGCTGATCAGGCCATCGGCTTCCAAGGTCCGCACGGTACGGGTGAGGATCCGCCGACTGAGGTCCTCCACCGCGCGATCGAGCTCGTTGAAGCCGTAGGGGCGGTCGTCGAGCAGCGCCAGGATCAGCACGCTCCACTTCTCCCCGACCCGGCTCAGCACCTCGGACACGTCACAGGCGGCCCGATCGGCGCTGGTCACAGGGGTCGCGATCACCGGTGACATGGATGTGCCCTCTTTCGCCGCGCCGGCCATGACTTCCACGATGACAGCATGCGCACAGTGGTCATCACCGGCGGAACCCGCGGCATCGGCGGCGAGCTGGCACGAATCCTGGAACAACGCGGCGACCGGGTGATCGCGCTCGGCAGCGCCGACGCCGACCTCTCGTCGGTCGCCGAGACGATCGCTCTCACCGAGCGGCTGCCGGCGAAGATCGACCTGCTGGTGCTGTCGGCGGGCGCGTTCAGCACCCGGCGGCACGTCACCGCCGACGGCCTCGAACGCAGTTTCGCGATCAGCGTGCTCGCCCGGTTCCTGCTGGTCGAACGGCTGTTGCCGGCGCTGGAACGCGGCGAGCGGCCGATCGTGGCGAGCCTCTGCGGTGTCGGCGGTATCCGGGCCGGCCGCCTGCACTGGGACGACCTGCAGCTGACCCGCGGCTATTCGCTGTTCACGGCCACCATGCAGGGCGCCCGCGCCCTGGACCTGCTCGGAGCCGGGTTCGCCGGACGTCACCCGGACAGTGCGGTGCGGTACCTGCTCTACAACCCGCTCTTCGTCGCCAGCGGCATGCACCGCCAACTCGGCCGGCCGATGCGATCGATCGTGGGAGCGGCTTCCGCCGTACTCGCGGAAAGCCCGCAAGCCGCGGCGGACCGCCTGGCGCACGCCATCGATCAGCTGCCGGAAGCGAAGCTGACGGCGCTGCGCAAGGGTAAGCCGGTGCGTCTGACGACCGACGCGACCGACGCCGGTCGCCTGCACGCGCTGCTGGAGCAGCTGACCGTGCGAGCGACCGGCTAGAGATCACTCGCCGTAGAGCTTGTCGATCTCGGTGGCGTAGCGGTCGGTGATGACGCGGCGGCGCAGTTTCAGCGTCGGCGTCAGCTCGCCGGTCTCCGGGGTCCAGCCCCGCGGCAGGATCCGGAACGACTTGACCTGCTCGGGACGCGACAGCTTGGTGTTCGCCGCCTCGACCGCCGCGGTGATCTCGGCGAGTACCGCCGGATCGCCGGCCAGCGACGCGGCCGAGTCGCCGGCCAGGCCACGCGCCCGCGCCCAGAGCGGCACGACCTCCTCGTCGAGGACGATCAGCGCCGTCACGTAAGGCCGGCGGTCGCCGATCGCGACGGCCTGGGCGATCAGCGGGTGTGCCCGCAGCAGGTTCTCGATCTGCGCCGGCGAGATGTTCTTCCCGCTGGAGTTGATGATGAGTTCCTTCTTGCGGTCGGTGATCGTCAGGTAGCCCTCGTCGTCGAGGGTGCCGACGTCACCGGTGGCCAGCCAGCCGTCGGCGTCGGTGATCGGTTCGATGCCGCCGTCGGCGCGCAGGTAACCGGCTGCCACCAGCGGGCCGCGGACCAGGATCTCGCCGTCCTCGGCCAGCTTGAGCTCCATGCCGGCGTTGATCCGGCCGACGGTTCCGGTGCGGAAGTGGTCGGGAGTATTGATCGTGGCGGTGCCGGTGGTCTCGGTCATCCCCCACACCTCGAGGACGTCGACGCCGAGGCTGGCGAGGTAGAGCAGCACCTCGACCGGGATCGGCGCCGCGCCGCTGCCGGCCCAGAGCATGTTGTCCAGGCCGAGCTTGGCGCGCAGCGGCTTGAGCACCTTCTCGTCGAGGACGGCCAGCTTCGCGGCCAGCTCGGCGGGCACCTCCTGCTCGGCGCCGCGCAGCTTGTACGCCTCCAGCGCCACCTCGCGCGCCACGTCGACAGCGGCCTTCACCTGCGGATCGGCGGCGGCGAGCTGCGCCTGCACCCCGGCGACGAACTTCTCCCAGATGCGCGGCACCCCGAAGAACGACACCGGCCGCACCTGGTTGAGCCCGGCCAGCAGCTGCGTGGGGTCGGGGCAGATGGTGACGTGCCCGGTGCGGTAGATCGGGTTGTAGACGCCGAGGACCCGCTCGGCGATGTGCGCCAGCGGCAGGTAGGCCAGCGACGCCGCGTTGTCGGGCACCTGCGGCACCACGGCTTCGAGCACGACCGACTGGTAGATCACGTTGGTGTGGGTGAGGAGAACGCCCTTGGGGTCGCCGGTGGTGCCGGACGTGTAGAGCATGGTGACCGGCTGTTCGGGCTTCACCTCACGCCAGGTCTTCTCGAATGCTCCAAGATCGCCGTCGGAGCGCGCGGCGACGTCGGCCAGGGTGAGGCCTTCACCGTCCACCACGATGACGTGGCGGAACCGATCCACGACAGCGAACCAGCGAGACAGATCGGACGACTTCTCGACGACCAGGATCTCGGCGCCACTGTGCCGCGCCAGAAACGCCAGCTGATCGTCGGAGAGCGTCGCGTAGACAGTGGACGGCACCGCGCCCAGATGCACGGCGGCCAGGTCGACCAGCCAGTGCTCGGGACGGCTGGACATCATGATGAGCAGGCGGTCACCGGAGCTCAGGCCGAGGTCGGCGAGGCCCCGGGAGAGCACCGCGATCTCGTCGCGCAGCTCACGCCAGGTGCGGGTGCGCTCGTCTCCGAGCACGCTGAGCGCCGGCAGATCGCCGCGCTCGGTCGCGTTGCGGTGCAGCAGCGCGGGAATGGTCAGGCCGCGGGCGGTGTCGGCGCACCGCTGGGCGAGGGAGGAATCCATGGTTGTGCCTCCTTCTGGCCGTGTGCCGCAGGGCGGCGGACGGGGTGTTCGGCAGACAGGCTGGCTCACAGGACGAGGACATCGCCCATTGCGGCACTGTAAACCCCGGTTAACTTGTTGTGAAGGGGCCAGGAGATAAGCGTCCGCCTGATGGCGAATCGTTCATAACATCAGGCTTTTAGGACGGCCATCGCCAGTCGCACCAGGTGACGATCCATCCCACTGCGGCGGTCGAAGCGCACCCACCTGCTCAGATCGGTCACCACGTTGAGCGCCGCGTGCACCAGCAGCCGCGCCTCCGCGACCGGCAGATCGGAGCGCAGCCGGCCGAGCAGCCGCACCCACTCCTCCACGTGCAGCCGCTGCATCTTGCGCAGCTCGTGCCGGTCGGCCACGGGCAGGTTGTTGTTCTCCGCCAGGTAGACCGAGACCAGCGCGCTACGCTCGAACGTCAGGTCGACATAGGACTCCGCCATCCGCCGCAGCGCGTCCTCGTCACCGCCCGCGCCGGACAGGGCGACGGCGGTGGCCTCGGCGACCCGCTCGGAGGCGCGGTAGAACGCGGCGGCCAGGATGTCGGCCTTGCCGGGGAAGTAGCGGTAGACACTGGACGCGTTGATGCCCGCGGCCCGGCCGATCTCCTCGACTCCCACGGCGTGGTAGCCGTACCGATGAAAGAGCTTCACCGACTCGGCCAGCAGGATCTCGCGGCGCGCACCCACCCGCACCGCCTGCTCCTCGGACGGTCCCGCGGGAACCGGCAGCGGCGTCGGCGGATCACCGAGCAGCACCGCCCACGCCGCCCGCCGCAACGCCGCCTCACCGCGGCCCTTCGCGATCGCCGCACGATGCGTCCCGAGGCTGCCGAACACGCTCAGAGCCGCCCGGACGAGGGCTTCGGCATCGGGCTTTCCAAGATCTTCTTTCCGATGAACGAGCAACGCTATCGACAGACGTCCGACCAGCGTCTCCAGATCGGCCTGGAACTCGTCACGATGAGAGGCGTCGAGGTACCGCCACTCCCACTGGTAGAGCCCGGCCACCTTGCGACCGTCGAGGGCCAGCCGTGCGAGCGCCGACAACAGCTCGTCGAGATCCTCCGACGTCGTCGCCGCGAGGACGGTGTCGGCGAGCCGGCGGGTGGCGAAGACGAGCATCGCGTACTTGTTCGGGAAATGCCGGTAGATCGCCGGACCGCTGATCCCGACCGCCGTGGCGATCTCGTCGAGGCTCACACCGTGGTAGCCGCGCTCGCAGAACAACTCGGCAGCGGCCAGCGCGAGCTGCGCCTTGCGGTCCTTCGGCCGTTTGCGGACCGTGGACCCAGGCTCGCCGGACGCCTCAGCGATGCTCACGGGGCACAGCCTAGTCGTGATCCGCAGTTCGCGTCACTGTCGTCCGCGTAGCCTTGACATCAAGCGGAAACATCGGCAAAAGTTAGCCGCAATTCGCACCCGAGGGAGTACGCGTGACTACCGAGGCCTTCATCTACGACGCCGTGCGGACACCGCGCGGGCGCGGCAAGAAGACCGGTTCGCTGCACGGGGTGAAGCCCCTCTCGCTGGTCGTCGGACTCATCGACGAACTGCGCCGGCGCTTCCCCGATATCGACCCGGCCGAGATCGACGACATCGTTCTCGGCGTCGTGTCGCCACTGGGCGACCAGGGCTCCGACATCGCCAAGACGGCGGCCCTCGCGGCGGGTCTGCCGCACACGACGGCCGGTGTCCAGCTCAACCGCTTCTGCGGCTCCGGACTGGAAGCCGTGAACATCGCCGCGCAGAAGATCCGCTCCGGCTGGGAGGACCTGGTCCTCGCCGGCGGTGTCGAGTCGATGTCGCGAGTCCCGATGGGCTCCGACGGCGGCGCCTGGGCGCTCGACCCGGACACCAACCTCAAGACCGACTTCATCCCACAGGGCATCAGCGCCGACCTGATCGCCACGCTCGACGGCTACAGCCGGGAGACGGTCGACGCCTACGCCGTCACCTCCCAGCAGCGCGCCGCGAAGGCCTGGCAGAACGGGTACTTCGACAAGTCGGTGGTGCCGGTCCGCGACCGCAACGGTCTGCTGATCCTCGACCGTGACGAGCACATCCGCGCCGACTCCACGGTGGAGAGCCTCGGCAAGCTGCCGGCCTCCTTCGCGGTCATCGGCGACGTGGGTGGCTTCGACGCGGTCGCCCTGCAGAAGTACCACTGGGTCGAGAAGATCAACCACGTCCACTCGGCCGGCAACTCGTCCGGCATCGTGGACGGCGCGGCGCTCGTGATGATCGGCTCGGAGGCCGCCGGCGTGCGGGCCGGCGTACAGCCGCGTGCCCGCATCGTCGCCGCGGCGCTCAGCGGCGCCGACCCGACGATCATGCTGACCGGACCCGCCCCGGCCGCCCGCAAGGCGCTCGACAAGGCCGGCCTCACCGTCGACGACCTCGACCTCGTCGAGATCAACGAGGCGTTCGCCGCGGTGGTCCTGCACTTCATCGACGACCTCAAGCTCGACCCCGAGATCGTCAACGTGAACGGCGGCGCCATCGCCATGGGGCACCCGCTGGGCGCCACCGGCGCCATGATCCTCGGCACCCTCGTCGACGAGCTGGAGCGGCGCGGCGGCCGGTACGGCCTGGCCACCCTCTGCATCGGCGGCGGCATGGGCATCGCCACCATCGTCGAGCGGCTCTGAGGGAGATACAGCAACCATGACCGAAACCATCCGCTGGGAACAGGGTGAGGACGGCATCGTCGTGCTCACCCTCGACGACCCCGCCCGTGGCGCCAACACCATGAACGACGCGTACGTCCGCAGCATGGGCGCGACCGTCGACCGCCTGGAGGCGGAGAAGGACACGATCACCGGCGTGATCATCACGTCGGCGAAGAACTCCTGGTTCGCCGGCGGCGACCTCGACCAGCTCGGCTCGGTGCCGGCCGACCGCGGCGCCGACGTCTTCCAGCTCGGCACCGACGTCAAGGCCCAGCTGCGCCGCCTGGAGACTCTGGGCAAGCCGGTGGTCGCCGCGCTCAACGGCTCCGCGCTCGGCGGCGGCCTCGAACTCGCGCTCGCCACGCACCGCCGCATCGCGCTGAACAACCCGCGCCTCGAGGTCGGCCTGCCCGAGGTCACCCTCGGCCTGCTGCCGGCCGGTGGCGGCGTGGTCCGCACGGTCCGGCTGCTCGGCCTGGTCACCGCGCTCACCAAGGTGCTGCTGCAGGGCACCCGGCACCGCGCGCAGGCCGCCAAGGAGCTCGGCCTCATCGACGAGCTGGTCGACACCCCGGAGGAGTTGATCAGCAGGGCTCGTGCGTGGATCTCGGAGAATCCGGCTGCGGTCCAGCCATGGGACACCAAGGGCTACAAGATCCCCGGGGGTACGCCGACCACGCCCGCCCTCGCGGCGCAACTGCCCGCATTCCCTGCCAACCTGCGCAAACAGCTGAAGGGTGCGCCGTACCCGGCTCCCCGCAACATCCTCTCGGCGGCTGTCGAAGGCGCCCAGGTCGACGTGGACACCGCGTTCACCATCGAGACCCGCTACTTCGTCGAGCTGGTCACCGGCGCGGTCGCCAAGAACATGATCAAGGCGTTCTTCTTCGACCTGAACGAGGTGAACAACCGCGCGATCGGCGACGTGCCGCCGATCAAGAAGATCGCGGTCCTCGGCGCGGGCATGATGGGCGCGGCGATCGCCTATGTCGGCGCCAAGTCCGGCGTCGAGGTCGTCCTGCGCGACGTCTCGCTGGAAGGCGCGCAGCGCGGCAAGGGTTACTCGGAGAAGCTGGTCGCGAAGGCGATCTCCCGCGGCCGCCTGACCGAGGAGAAGGGCCAGGCCCTGCTCGACCGGATCACCGCTACCGCCGACGTGAACGACCTGGCCGGCGCCGACGTGGTGATCGAGGCGGTCTTCGAGGACCCGGCGCTCAAGCACAAGGTCTTCGCCGAGATCGAGGACATCGTGGCGCCCGACGCGCTGCTCTGCTCCAACACCTCGACGCTGCCGATCACCCTGCTCGCCGAGGGTGTGCGCCGCCAGGCCGACTTCATCGGCCTGCACTTCTTCTCGCCGGTCGACAAGATGCCGCTCGTCGAGATCATCAAGGGCGCACAGACCAGCGATCAGACGGTACGCCGGGCCCTCGCCGTGGTGAAACTGTTCCGCAAGACGCCGATCGTGGTGAACGACAGCCGCGGGTTCTTCACCAGCCGGGTCATCGGCACGTTCACCAACGAGGGCATCTCGATGCTCGCCGAAGGTGTGCCGCCGGCCAGCATCGAGCAGGCCAGCAGCCAGGCCGGATACCCCGCGCCGGTGCTGCAGCTGATGGACGAGCTGACCCTCACGCTCCCCCGCAAGATCCGCAAGGAGTACCAGGCCGCGGCCGGTGACTCCTATGTGGCCCACCCCGCCGACGCCGTCATCGACCGCATGATCGACGACTTCGGACGTCCGGGCCGCTCGGGTGGGGCGGGGTTCTACGCCTATGAGGACGGCAAGCGCGTCGGGCTCTGGCCCGGACTCTCCGCCTTCGCCACCGCCGCCGGCCGGGAGATCCCGTTCGAGGACCTCAAGGAGCGCATGCTCTTCATCGAGGCGATCGAGTCGGTCAAGTGCCTCGACGAGGAGGTCCTGCTCTCGGTGCCGGAGGCGAACATCGGCTCCATCTTCGGCATCGGCTACCCGGGCTGGACCGGCGGCGTCCTGCAGTACATCAACGGCTATCCCGGCGGGCTGCCCGGCTTCATCGCCCGGGCCGAGCAGCTGGCCGAACGCTACGGCGACCGGTTCACTCCGCCGCCGCTGCTGCTGGCCAAGGCCGCCGCCGGGGAGACGTTCTAGCCTCCGCTCTCCACGAATGCCTCATCGGCCACCCAGCTCGCGAAGTCGGCGCCCATCGCGGCGATCAGGCCCGCGGTCTGGGTGGCCTGGGCCGTCAGCGCACGGACCTTGCGGTCCAGCACCGGCGGCTCCAAGGTCAGGTGCACTGCCAGCTCGGATTCCGGGCTGGTGACCGGATATCCCGGCTGGAAGACCTGGAACCGCTCGTTCACGGTCTTCCAGCGGGTCGCCCAGTCGTCGGGGACGGCGGTCTGCAGCAGCCGTGTCCCCGGCGGTGTGGCGGCCTCCGCCCAGCGGGCCACCGCTTGATGATCGGGATGGCCGGTGTTGCCGTCCGGGCCGAATGACACGATGGTGTCCGGCCGTACCCTCGCAATGATCTTTTGAAGACGGGCGATCGCGGCGCTCGGCGGCACGCGGGAACACTCGCCGTCGCGGTAGTCGAACCAATGATGCTCGGTCACACCCAGGATCTTCAGGCAGGCGTGCAGCTCGGCGGTGCGCTGCCCGGGGTCGGCGCTCAGCTCGCCGCGGGTGGCCGTCACGCAGACGACGCGTTCGCCGGCCTCGGTGGCCAGTGCCATGAGGCCGCCGGAGAGGTAGGCCTCGTCGTCGGGGTGCGCCCAGATGCCCAGGATCGTTCCAAGGTTCTTCATGAATCCACCGTGGCGTGCGGTCCTTGCTCGACGCTTGCCGGTTTCTTGTTCCTTATCTTGTTCCTCGTCGAGTTCCCTATCGGGTTCCTTGTCGGGTTCCCTATCGGGTTCCATATCGGGTTCCTTGTCGGGTTCCTTATCGGGGGAAGGCCGCCAGTTCCTTGACCGCTGTCGCCAGCTCCACGTCGTAGCCCGCGTCGACCAGCTCCTGGCAGCCGGGATCGCCCTGCCGGGCCAGGCGGCGGATGTCGTGAATGGACGCGCTGATCCGGTCCCTCACCTCACGGACGATCGTGGAGGATTCGCCGCGCCAACCGTAGGCGTCCAGCAGCAGACGCAGCCGGCGAGACCGGTCGCCGAACGCCGTGAATCCCTCGGCGGCCGCCGTCTCACGCGCGGAGAGCGGCACCCAGGCGAACGCGGTGAACGCCAGATCGGCCTCGGCCGTCACCGGTCCCGCGAAGTCCCAGCCGGAGAAGCCGATGAGCCGCCCGTTCGTGTAGTGGGCGTTGCACGGCGCCGCGTCGTTGTGCCCGATGATCAGCCCGGGTTCCCAGGCGCCGCCCTTGCGCCAGATCGCCCCGGGCGGCGGCTCGAAGTCGGCGACCACCGCGTGGTACTCGCGCAACCACTGCGCTACCTGCCAGAGCGTCTCGTCGCTGTGCGTCCAGGCGGGCCAGGGCTTCGCGTTGCCTGTCGTCTCGCCGGGAAGCAGGGTGAGGATCTCCCGATCCTGGTCGTCGAAGCCGCGAACGGCCGGCGCGCCGTCGAATCCGGCATCCTCCAGATGCCGCAGCAGGGCGTGCACCGCCGGCGTCCACACTCCGGCCGGTCGCCGCACTGTCTGCCCTACGCGTACCGCCCCTCCTGTGCGTCCGCCGACCTGTTCCCCACTCATGATCAACTACCGTAGCCGCCGGGCCGCCGATCGCGCAGACCCGGTGCGGTCACGGGCTTCCTCCGCTGGGTCGCGCCGCAGGTGGGAGAGGTTGCCGAGAAGCAGTGTTCCGCTGATCACTCCTTACGATACCCGGCATCCCGCGGCGCCGTGGGGCCGTGGGGCCGTGGGGCCGTGGGGCCGCCAGCGCACACGCGGCCGGAGCGCGTCCGCTCAGCGCCCCCATCAGGGCCGCCAGCTCACACAAACCCGAAGCGCGTGCGCCGACCGCCCTCAAACAGCCGCCAATCGAACCGCCAGCGCACACGCAACCCAAGCGCGTCCACTCAACGCCCCCATCAGGACCGCCAGCTCACACAAACCCGAAGCGCGTGCGCCGGCCACCACCAAACAGCCGCCAATCGGACTGCCAGCGCACACGCAACCCAAGCGCGTCCACTCAACGCCCCCATCAGGGCCCCCAGCGCACACGCAGCCTTTAAGTGCGTCCGCTCAGCGCCCCAGCTCACACGCAGCCCGAAGCGCGTGCGGTGGCCGCCCCCGATACGGATGCGCCGACGGGTGCGGCGCCGGGCGGGGATCTACAGGCGACGGCTCGATGCCAGGCGGCGGTAATAGGGATTGGAACCGACCAGCTCTTCGTGGGTTCCCGAGGCCGTCACCACGCCGTCGTCGATGACCAGGACCCGGTCCGCTGATCGGACTGTGGAGAAGCGGTGGGCGATCACCACCAGGGCGCATACCGCCGACACCGAGCGCAGGGCTACGGCCAGGGCTTGCTCGCCGTCCGGGTCGAGGTGGGCGGTCGGCTCGTCGAGCAGGATCAGGCGGGGGCGGGCCAGCAGGCAGCGGGCGATCGCCACGCGCTGGCGCTGACCACCCGACAGGCGGCGGCCTCGTTCACCGACGGGAGTGTCGAGACCTTGGGGCAGCCGGGCCACCACCGACGTCAGGCCCGTCATGTCGAGCACCTCCGCCAGTGAGGCCGAGTCGACCAGAGGCGGCGCGCCATAGAGGAGGTTCTCCCGCAACGTACCCGCCAGCAGCGGGCAGTCCTGCTCCACCAGACCCACTGATCGGCGGTGCCGGGCATAGGGCGTCAGCCGCACGTCCAGGCCGTTGAGCAGCACCGCACCCCGGTCCGGCTCGTAGAAACGCTCGGCCAGGGCGAAGATCGTGGACTTCCCGGCGCCGGACGGGCCGACCAGCGCCACGTGGCCACGGGACGGCACCGTGAAGGACAGGCCGCGCAGGACCGGGCGGGACGGGTCGTAGCCGAACCAGACGTCGCGGAATTCCAGCACCGGCCCGGCGAAACGACCAACCTGCACCACGGCTACGGGCTGATCTCTTTCGGTCGGCAAGGAGAGCACCTCGTTGATCCGGTGCAGCGCTCCCGACCCCTGTTGCACAGCGCTGACCGCTTGGAAGATCTCATAGATCGGGGCGGAGAGGTACGTCATGGCCAGCGTGAAAGCCACCAACCGGCCGAGACTCGTCTCTCCCGCTGCCACCCGGGTCGAGCCGACCAGCAGCACCGCGAGGAACGCACCGCTGACCGCCAGATCGTTCGTCGGGCCGGAGAGGGCCACGAGGCCGGCCATCCGCATGTTCGACAGGAACGCTCGCCCCGCCGCCCTGTCGATCCGCGCCGCTTCGACGGGTTCGGCCCGGCAGGCGCGCACGGTTCGCACCCCGCCCAGGGCCCTTTCGAGGTCGGCGGTCAGCGATCCCTCGGCGGTCTGCGCGATCCGGGACGCCACCCGCAGCCGGCTGACCACCGCCAGGAGACCGCCGACCGCTACGCCGAAGAGCAGCACGACCAGGCCCAGCAGCCAGCGGTCGAGCCAGCCGAGCAGCGCGACGGTGGCTATCAGGCCGACGATCCCTGCCACACCGGTGCCCATGCTCTGCGCCACGAGGGTTTTGACGATCGTGGTGTCGCCGCAGGCGCGGGCGATCACGTCGCCGGTGCGCACCCGATCGAGAACGGACAAGCGGACTCTCAGGACGTGACCGGCGAGGGTTCGGCGCAGGTCGCGGGTCATCGTCTCGCCGGTGTACGCCTGGACCCATCTGGCGAGCGCCAGCGCCGATGCCTGCGCCGCGAACAGGCCGGCCAGTGCGGCGAGGACCGGCCACGGGACGGTTCCGCCGGCCGCGGTGTCGATGGCGCGGCCGGCGAGGAGTGGCTGGGTCAGTGCCAGTGCGGAGCCGAGCAGGCTGAGGGCGGCGGCCAGGGCGATCCACCGGCGGTACCCCTTTGTCAGCCGCAGTAGATCCCGCCAGCGGGCCATATCAGGGGATAAATCCGGCATGGGACCGACGCTAGGCAGCGAGGGAGACGGACAACAACCCGGTGGTCACTCCCGGACAGGCGGCGAGCAATCCAAGATTCCCCCGGCCGATGAGGCAAAAGCCGGCGATGAAGGAGGCCGGGCGAGGTGAGCCCGGGGACATGAGCCGGGCGAGATGAGCCGGGCGAGATGAGGCGGGCGAGATGAGGCGGGTGGGAGGGCAGGGAGAATGAGCTCATGCTTACCGCGCTGATCACCGGTGACGATCTCGAGGACGCCGTCTCCACTCCCGGGGAGACGATGAGCAGGCATGAACTGCTCGGCTGGGCCTGTGCCATCGCCGAGCGGATCGCCGGGGCCGAGCGGGTCGCCGTCGACGCGAAGGCGGGACTGCCGACGATCGCCGCGGTCACCGGTGCGCTGCTCGCGGGCGTGCCGATCGTGCCGATCCCACCGGACGCCGGGGAACTCGAGCGCGCGCACATCCTGCGCGACTCCCAGGCCGCCCTGCTTCTTGCCGATGACGCCGCAAGAGCGGGCGAGTCCCTCGTACAAAGAATGGGTATCAGTGACCAGAAACAGTCCGGAAGCATGCCGCCGGAGCTGCCGGAAGCGAAGCGGCCGGCGCTCGTGCTCTACACCAGTGGCACCACCGGGCCGCCGAAAGGTGTGGTGATCTCGCACGCTGCGCTCGCCGCCGGGCTCGACGGACTCGCCGAGGCGTGGCAGTGGACCGCCGAGGACACGCTCGTGCACGGTCTGCCGCTCTATCACGTGCACGGATTGGTGCTCGGCGTGCTGGGCCCGCTGCGGCTGGGTGGCCGGTTGCGGCACACGATCAAACCCACACCGCAGCTGTACGGGGGGACGCCCGGTTCGATGTACTTCGGCGTTCCGACGGTGTGGTCCCGGATCGCGAACGCCCCCGAGTCGGCTCGTGCCCTTCGCCGGGCACGACTGCTCGTGTCCGGAAGCGCACCGCTCCCGGCACCCGTCTTCTCCAAGATCCACGAGTTGAGCGGGCAGGCGCCGGTCGAGCGCTACGGCATGACCGAGACACTCATCACCGTGAGTGCGCGTGCCGACGGAGAGCGCCGAGCAGGTCAGGTCGGCCTGCCGTTGAGCGGTGTACGCACCCGCCTGGTGGACGAATCCGCAAACGTCCTCCCGCACGACGGCGAGAGCATCGGCACGTTGCAGGTCGCCGGACCCACGCTGCTCGACGGCTATCTGCGCGGCGACGGCATCGAGGCGCCCGAGCTCGTCGACGGCTACTTCCCCACCGGTGACGTCGCCACGGTCGGCCCGGACGGCTGGCACCGGATCGTCGGCCGCGCCTCCACCGACTTGATCAAGACGGGTGGCTATCGGGTCGGCGCGGGTGAGGTGGAGGACGCGCTGCTGCTGCATCCGGCCGTGCGGGAGGCGGCGGTGATCGGCACCCCGCATGCCGATCTCGGAGAGCAGGTGACCGCGTTCGTGGTGGCTTCCGGCTCGTTGAAACCGGACGAACTCATCGTTTTCGTCGCCGAACGGCTCGCCGCCCACAAACGGCCCCGCGTCGTACGGCTCGTCGACGAGCTACCCCGCAACGGCATGGGGAAGGTGCAGAAAAAGCTGCTATCCGGGTTCTGAATGCCGATGAATCGGTTATGACTCGACGGGCCGTGCGCGCGCTGACCCTGGCAGCCGTGCTCTTCCTGATCAGCGCGGTGCTGGGCGTTCTCGGACGGCGGCTCGGCTCGCCGCCGTGGCTGCTCTGGCCGTCGACGGTCGGCGCCGGCGCCACCGCGATGCTGGCCTGCGCGACCGCCGCACGCACCGGCCACGGCCCGGCCGGCCACTTCTGGCGGCGGCTGGCGCACGCCACCGGCTGGCTCACCATCGGTACGGCAGGCCAGACGTGGGACACCCTCACCGCCGGGCGACCCGTCGAGATGAGCCCGTTCACCGCCGCCTGTTACCTGGTGGCGGTCTGCGTGGCGGTGCTCGCGCTGGTCCGGCTGCCCCGCCCGCGCCGCACCTGGCGGGCCACCGTCGCCATGTTCCTGGACATCGCGATCGTGTCGGTGGCCGTCAGCCTGATCGTCACCCACTTCCTCTGGACCACCTCGGTCCCGGCCGCGAACGCGCCACCCGAGGCCACCCTGCTGGTCATCGTGCTGATCGTGGCGTGCGCCGCGGTCGTCGCGATCGTGAAGGTCGGCATCACCCGCAGCACCGCCATCCACCGGCCCGCGCTCTGGGCGCTCGCCCCGGTCGGCCTGGTCGCCCCGATCTCCTGGGGTGTCGCGCCGTTCCTCGACGGCCGCCCGTTCCTCAACCCGACGGTCGTCACCCTGCCCACGGTGGCGCTGTTCTTCGCGGCCGCCGGCCTGCTGCAGACCCGCGCCAACCTGAACCCGGCCACCGCCACTCCGGCCCCGGCGCCCGCCGACCGGCCCGGTCACCTGGGCATCTGGCGGCACATCAGCGTGGTCCCGTACGCCGCGGTCGCGGTCACCGCCACCATGCTGATCGGTATCACGCTGCGGAACGGATACCTCTCGGCCGGGATGGCCGGCGGCTCGGTGGTGCTGACCCTGCTCGTGATGATCAGGCAGTACGCCGCCCTCTCCGACAACAACCTGCTGCTCGACCGCCTCGACGCCCAGGCCAACCAGGACGACCTGACCGGGCTGCCGAACCGGCGGTTCTTCACCGCCACGCTGGGCCGGCGTACCGGGGAGACCACCGTCGTCGTCTGCGACCTGGACGGGTTCGCGGCCCTCAACGACCGGCTCGGCGACGAGGCGGGTGACATGTTGCTGCGGGCCGCCGCTGATCGGTTGTCGTCGTGGGCCGGGCCCGATGTGGTGGTGGCCCGGCTGCTCGGCGACGAGTTCGGCATCCTGCTGCCCGCGGGTCGTGACGCCGAGTCGATCTTGGAGGCTTTCCGCCGCCCGCTGCGCGTCGACGGCCATGACCTGCTGATCACCGTGACCGCCGGTGTCGCTTCCGGCCCCGAGGTCGCCGACCTGCTGCGCCGCGCCGAACTCGCCCTTCAGGCAGCGAAGCTCACCGGCACGAACCGCACCCGTTCCTACTCCCCCGAACTCGACGCCACCGCGGCGCACCACGCCGAACTGGCCGCCGCCCTGCGCCGCGGCCTCGACCGGGGCGAGTTCCGGCTCCACTACCAGCCGATCGTCGAACTGCCGGCCGGCGCCATCACCGGCGTCGAGGCGCTGATCCGCTGGCAGCCCGCCGACGGTCCGGTCATCTCGCCCGCCGAGTTCATCCCGGTCGCCGAGCACAGCGGCCTGATCATCGACCTCGGCGCCTGGATCATCGACCAGGCCTGCTCGGACGCGGCCGACTGGCAGAGCCGGCACGGTTCGGCCGGCCCGCGCGTCAACATCAACGTGTCGGCACGCCAACTGCTCGACCCGGATCTGCCGGGCCTGGTCGCCGACGCGCTCAGCCGGCACGGCCTCTCCCCCGACCGGATCACCATCGAGATCACCGAGACCGCCGTCTTCGCCGGCGGCATCGCCCTGGCCACCGTGCGGGAACTGCGCGAGCTCGGCGTGGGTCTGGCATTGGACGATTTCGGTACGGGGCACAGCTCACTGACGCTGCTGCGCACCTGCCCGGTCACGACTCTCAAGGTCGACAAGTCGTTCATCGACGACCTGAACGGGACCGCGGAACAGGAAGCGATCGCCACCTCGCTCAGCACCATCGCGGCGACGCTGGGTCTGCGGGCCGTGGCCGAGGGCGTGGAGACCCGTGACCAGGCGGACCGGCTGCACGCGCTGGGTTACCGGTACGCACAGGGCTACTACTTCGCCCGCCCCGCGCCGGCCGAGGAGATCGACGCCGCGCTCGACGCCTCACTGCGGGTCGCTCACCCAGCCTGAGAACACCGGTACGCCGTCCCACGGACCGCCGGGCTGCGCGGCGACGGCCACCACCGCGTACGGGTGGGCGAACCGCAGCTCGGCGTGCCGGATCGGCGCCTCGGGCGGGAACGACGTCGTCGTCATGAAGCCGGTCACCGCGGCGGCCTCGAACCCGTACCGGTCATAACGCGCCGTCGCCACCTGCTTCGCCTCGAACTGCGGCGCCGGCGTCCCGAGCCGCTCGCCGATCACCCGGGTCGCCTCGGCGAAGCCCAGCCCGGGGTCCTCCGCCAGGTTCAGCTCGCTCGTGGCGGACCAGGCCGGCAGCAGTGCCCGGACGTGCTCCTTCCGGCGCTCGTGGGCCCGTTCCTCGCGGATCGTCCAGAGCGGCGTCTCGCCCAGCGGCAGGTCGAAGAGCGACGTCCGGCTCATCGGATTCATCGCGATCTCGTAGGCGGCCGCCAGCACCTCCCGCGCGGGAACGCCGGCTGCTGCGGCGACCGAGTAGACCTTCAGCCCTCCGGCGTCGGCCACGTGCACGATCCGGCCCTCGTCGATGAAGGCCTGATGCCCGTGCTCCGGCGACAGCAGCACCGTGGTGAGCCTCTGCCTCCAGTCGCCGCCGAGCCGGCTCGCGGGCGCTTCCTCGAACGGGACCTGCCAGGAGACCTTCGTGGCCAGTGCACTGGCGAGCAGCACCAGCATCCGCGGGGACGGCGTCAGCGGGAATCGGTCGATCAGGCCGTACGTGTGCTCCTTCGCCCAGGCGTCCAGCTCACCCTTCGACGGCACCGGGCCGAACGCCGTGGCAGGCGGCAGGTTCTCCCGCCAGCCGCTGAGAGCCGCCGGGTCGACCTGCTCGGAGTGCCAGAGCGCGGTGGCCGCGGCGACGAGGGGATGAGGCTCTTCGAGGAGGGCGCCGGCGATGCGAGCGGCCTGCTGTGCGTCGACGCCGAGCGCTTCGTTCTCTCCGCCGGCCAGTGCCAGTAGCAGCCAGGCTCCCAGTGGCGAGGCGACGTGGTGGCGGTCGCCGGCGGTGGCGTGCAGACGATCCGCGTAGCGGGCGAGCGCGGTGATCCATTCAGCGGCCATGGGACTCATCCTGCCGGGGCCAGCAGGTCGGCGACCACTCCGAAATGGTCGGTCGCCCACACCCCGCCGACCGGTTCGTCGAACGCCAGCCGGCAGTCCGCCACCTTCAGGCTCGGGCCGTGCGTGCCGCAGCGGACCATCACATAGTCGATCCGCCTGCCGATCTCCAGCGGCATCTCACCCTCGCGGACCAGCGGGTTCGCCGGCGTGAACGTGTGGCCGGGATCGTCCGGGTGCACCGCTTCCCAAGCATCCCGGTACGCCACACTGACCTGTTTCAACGACTGCCGGCCCGTCCAGAACCGGACGCTCGCCGAGTCCGGGGTGTCGTCGAAGTCGCCGGCAAGGATCACGTGCGGGTACCGCCCGGCGAACCGTTCCTCGACGATCTGCGCGCAGAGCACGGCCTGTTCCTCGCGTTCGGCGGCGTAGCCGTACTGATAAGCAGGCTTGTGATGCACCACCGCGAGCGGCCCGAACGGCGCGTCCACCTCGGCCACCACCGCCGCCGACCAGGGCAGGTCCACCCGTCCCGACACGTGCAAGTCGATCTCGGAGACCATGGTGATCGGCCATCGGCTCGCCAGCGCGGCGCCGACACCGTTGTCCGAGCGGCGGGAGTGGTGCGCGAGGTGGTACCCGGGTCCGAGCAGGTCGGCGGCCCCGTCGTACTCCTGCAGCGCGATGATGTCGGGCCTCCACGCCGCCAGGCCGTCGCGCAGCACCGGGCGGCGGCGCTCCCAGTCGGCGTGCTCCGGCGAGTAGAGATTCAATGTCATCACTCTGAGCGGGATCGCGGACATAGGGTTCCGGTTGCCTCAGGCGGCGAAATCAAACGACCCGGGTAACGTTTCGTCCATGATCCCTTCCTGCCCCGAGTGCGGCGCGCGAGGTGTGCCGCTCATGTTCGGCATGCCCGTGCCGGAGGCGATCGACGCCGCCGAGGACGGCGACCTGGCACTGGGCGGCTGCGTGATGCGAGAGCCCACCCCGAACTGGCAGTGCCCCCGGTCCCACCAATGGCGCGACGACGACACCGCCGCCTGGGACCGCCACCTGCTCACCGTCCTGACAGCCCACGGCTACCGCGAAACCATCTGACGCGGCCAGCGCACGCACCACGACCCCGGCAGGGCGGGTGAGCGCACGCACCACGACCCCAGCAGGGCGGGTGAGCGCACGCACAGCCTCCTCGATAGGACGGCGAGCGCACACACCACCGTTCCGCGTCCGCCCACCGCCGCAATGAGGGCGGCCAGCGCACACACCACCGTTCCGCGTCCGCCTACCACCGCAATGAGGGCGGCCAGCGCACACACCATCGTTCCGCGTCCGCCTACCACCGCTATGGGGACGGCCGACGCACGCACCATCACTGCACGTGCGCTCACCGCCCGACCAGAGCCGACCGCGTGCGCTCACCGCCCGACCAGAACCGACCGCGTGCGCTCACCGCCCGACCAGGACCGACCGCGTGCGCTCACCGCCCGACCAGGACCGACCGCGTGCGCTTGTCGTCATCGGGCGCTGCGGGCCAGGTCCTTCACCGGCGCGACCGGAGCCTGCGGCTCCGCGGGCGTCTGCGGCGACGGGGTGGCGGCGGTGGTGAGGGTGGCGGCGGTCTGGATGCGGCGGTCGAGGACAGCCACGCCGGCGAGGAGGGCCAGCAGGACACCGGCGAACCAGGTCATCACCGTCACCGCGGGGAAGGACTGCGTTGCCACGCCCAGGCCGATCGCGGGGACACCCAGGCCGATGTAGGCGATCAGGAACAGGCCTGCCAGGGCTTCGCCGCGTTCGGCGGGAGCAGCCGAGGCCGCGACCGAACCCAGGGCCGCCTTGAAGAGGACGCCTGCTCCGATGCCCGCCAGGACGCCACCGATCAGGAAAACGGGCAGGTTCGCGGTGTGCATGCCGGTGACCAGGATGACGATGCCGGACGCCTGGGCCAGCAGGCCGAGGCGGGTCTTGGCGGCGGGGCTCAGCGAACCCGTCAGCGCCTGGGCCGCGGCGGCTGCGCCGAAGACGGCGAAGACGATGGCGCCGGCCAGGGCGCGGGATGAGTGGTGCAGGGTGCCGGCGACGAAACCGGGGGCCAGTGAGGTGAAGACGCCGAAGACCGCGAACGAGGCGAGCGCCGAGGCCGCCGCGGCGAAGTAGACGGTGCGGTCGCCATGGGCGCCGATGCGCTGCGGGCGATACGTGAACGGGGTGCGGGTGACGGTCTCCGGGGTGAACGCGACCGCCACGATGCTGAGGGCCAGGAGGCCGGCGAAGACGAGGTACGGCGTGCGCAGCGGTGCGTACACGAACTGGGCCAGAAGTCCGGCGACCAGCGTGCCCAACCCGAGGCCGCCGCTGTTGGCGGCGGTCGAGACCACCTCGAACCGCTGCCGGGAGGCGCCCGGGCGGTGGGCGGCGTGCAGTTCGGCGAGGTGTGCCGTCGCCGTCGCGGTGATCATGCCGACGCCGAGGCCGCTGACGAACCGGGCGGCGAGCAGCACGGGCAGCGACGAGCTGGTGAGGAAGAGGGCGGCGGCGATCAGTTCCAGCGCCAGCGCCGGGATGAGGATCGTCTTGCGGCCCACCCGGTCGGAGATGTGCCCGGCCAGCAGCAGGCTGATCACGACGCCGACGGCATAGGTGGCGAAGACGACGGTGACGATGAACGGCGAGAAGCCGTACAGCGGATACAGCGGGGTCGGCACCGTGGAGAACGCCATCGCGATGAGGAAAGCGAGGGCGACCGACCAGAAGCCGGTGTGCAGGCGTGCGGGCGAAGCGTTCATGAGGTGACTGTCGCTCGCCCCGACCATCAACACCAACGAAGAAAAGTGCTCGCATGCATCACCATCGTTGATACTTGAGGGATGGAACTGCGCCAGCTCGAATACTTCGTGGCCGTCGCCGAGGAGCAGAGTTTCACCAGGGCCGCGACCAGGCTCTTCGTCGTGCAGTCGGCGGTCTCCGCCGCGGTGAAGGCACTGGAGCGGGATCTCGGCGTACCGCTGCTGGAGAGGAACTCGAAGCGGGTGCTGCTCACCGACGCCGGGACCGCGCTGCTCCCCCGCGCGCGATTCGCGCTCGACGCCGCCCGGGATGCGCGTGACGCGGTGGCCGAGGTGCGCGGCGGGTTGAGCGGGACGCTGCGGATCGGCACGCTCACCTCGATCCGGATCATCGACCTGCCCGCGGTGCTCGGCGAGTTCCATCGGCGTCATCCGGGCGTTCTGCTGCGTACGGTGGCCGCGCCCTCCGGTTCGGCCGGCCTCATCGAGGCGCTCACCGAGCATCGGCTCGACCTGGCGTTCGTGTCGCTTCCCCAGGTACGGCCGAAGGGCGTGCGGTTGATCGAGCTGGCCAGTTCCGTGCTCGACCTCGTCGTTCCCGAGGATCATCCGCTGGCGGAGAAGGAGCACGTCCACATCACCGAACTGGCCGGGCAGGACTTCATCGACTCGCCGGTCGGATACGGCAACCGCTCGGTCACCGATCGCGCCTTCGACGCGGCCGGGGTCCCGCGCCGGGTCACCATCGAGATCACCGACATCGGCACCGGGGTCGCGCACGTCCGTCACGGGCTCGGCATCGCGCTGCTCCCCCGGTTCGTGCTGCCCGCGCAGCGCGGAATCCCGGTCGCCGGGGCCGATCTCATCTGGCCGCTCTCCCTCGCGATCGCCGATGATCGGAGGCCTGGCGCGGCCTCCCGCGCCCTCATCGACCTGCTGATCGAGAGGATCCGCGGATGACCCTCTACGTGATCGTCTGTGCTACCGGTCCGGCGCCCGGCGTCGGCGAGCTGGTCGGCCAGGCGCAGGCCACCGGGTGGGAGGTGCAGGTCGTGGCGACCCCGCTCGCCGTGGACTTCCTCGACACGGATGCCTTGGAGCGACAGACAGGCCGCCCGGTACGCAGCCGCTACCGCAAGCCGTCCGAACCCAAACCGCCGAGACCGTCAGCGATCATCGTGGCGCCGGCCAGCTTCAACACGATCAACAAGTTCGCTGCCGGGATAGCCGACACCTACCCGCTGGGCCTGCTGGCGGAGGCGCCCGGTCTCGGCATCCCGGTCGTGATCCTCCCGTCGATGGGCCCCTCCCTCAGCACCCGTATCCCCTACCGGCGCAGCGTCGAGCAGTTGCGCGCCGAGGGCGTACGGCTGCTGGACCCACCCACCGTCGTCGATCCCTTCCCCTGGCACCTCGCACTGGAGCAGCTCTGAACTCTGTCGGACCCTTCGGGCACAATGCCCGCCCATGGATGTACGACAGGAGTTTCGGAGCGCGGCCCGGGAACAGGGCGTGCCGGTGAACGACATCGAGCGCTGGGTGCGGCTGGCCCGCCCGCAGACGGAGCTGGTGCCGAAAGGCGACGGCCTGCCGGTGGCCGGCCGGTTCGGCGGTCTCGCGGCGTTGCCGGAGGGCACGGAGTGGCCCGCCGGCCAGTGTCTCGTGCTGACGCTCGACCTCGCCGCGATCCCCTCGGACGGGCACGACCTCGACCTGCCGGCCGACGGGTCACTGCTGTTCTTCGTCGAGCCGGACTTCACGCCCACCGAGTGCCGGGTCGTTCACGTGCCGGCCGGCACTCCGGTGACCGAGCACCCGAACCCCGGGGTGCCGGTCTTCGACCCGATCGCACTGCACGCCCGTGCCGGCTGGAGCCTTCCCGAGCGTGAGCACGAGGTGCCGTTCGACCTCCGCCTGGACGACGAGGTCGAGGAGGCGATCGGTGAGGTGATGTGGTACCTCGGGGACAACGACTACGAGTTCTCGCTCGGCGGCTACGGCGCCGCCAGCACCGGCGGCGCGGACAACCCCATCCTCGACGCGAAGGACCACCTCGTGCTGACCACCGTCTGGCTGGACGAGGGCCGGGTGGGTGACGCGTTCGGCGAGACACTGCTCGTGGTCAACTTCATGATCAAGCATGCCGACCTGGCCGGGCGCGCCTTCGACAAGATCTGGCTGATGACCGACTTCAACGGCTAGACCGCGTCTTGCAGCAGGGCCAGGCCGGCCGGCCTGGCCCTGCGACGACGTGTCAGTCCCCGACGGCCTTGAACAGGGCGGCCACCTCGGCGGCGGACAGGTGACGGAAACCACCGGGTCGCAGGTCACCGAGGCGGATCGGGCCGACCGCCGTACGGATGAGCCGGGTGACCGGGTGCCCGACGGCGTCCATCATCCGGCGGACGATGTGCTTGCGGCCCTCGTGCAGGACGATCTCCACCTGCGCGGTCTTGCCGATCGCGTCGATGAGCTTGAAGGCGTCCACCTTCGCCGGGCCGTCCTCCAGCTCGACGCCGCCCTGCAGGGCGCGGCCCACACTGCGCGGCAGCGGGCCCATCACCTCGGCCAGGTAGGTCTTGGAGATCTCGTACGACGGGTGCATCAGCTTGTGCGCGAGAGCACCGTCGTTGGTGAGCAGCAGCAGGCCCTCGGACTCGGCGTCGAGCCGGCCCACGTGGAACAGCCGCTGCTCGAAGTTCGCGCCGAGGAAGTCGGCCAGCTCGGTGCGGCCCTTCTCGTCGTCGAGGCTGGAGACGACGCCGCGGGGCTTGTTCAGCGCCACGTAGACCAGCTTGGTGTTGGTGATCACCCGCTGCCCGTCGACGTGGATCTCCGCCGTGGCGGGGTCGACCTTGTCGCCGAGTTTGGCGACCCGGCCGTTGACGGTGACGCGCCGCCGGAAGATCAGATCTTCGCAGGCGCGCCGGGATCCAACACCGGCCGCCGCCAGGACTTTCTGGAGGCGTTCGGCGGTGTCAGCCTGAGGCATCGAGCACTTCTTCCACATCGTCGGGCAGGAATGGAGCGAGCGGCGGAAGCTGATCGACCGAGTTGAGGCCGAGCTTCTCGAGGAACAGCGCGGTGGTCCGGTACAGGTAGGCACCCGTCTCCGGCTCCGTGCCGACCTCCTCGATGAGGCCGCGGGTGACAAGCGTACGCATCACGCCGTCACAGTTCACACCGCGGATGGCCGAGATGCGCGAGCGCGTCACCGGCTGTTTGTAGGCGACCACCGAGAGTGTCTCCAGGGCGGCCTGGGTGAGCCGCACCGACTGCCCGTCCAGCACGAAACGCTCGACGTACTGCGCGTACTCCGGACGCGTGTAGAGACGCCAGCCACCCGCCACCCGGCGCAGGTCGATGCCGTGCCCGGCCGCCGTGTAGCGCGCCGAGACATCCTCCAGGATCCGCGCGATCCGCTCGACCGGCACCTCCATGACCTGCGCCAATTGCAGTTCGGCCACGGGTTCGTCAACCACCAGCATGATCGATTCCAGGGCCGCCGCCAGGTCGGCGTCGTCAAGAATCGCGGGGGTACGGAGGGGAGCGTCATCAACCGCATCGACATCGTCGCGCGGGCCCGTGGACTGCGCGGGAACCGTGAGGATGACAGGCGGCGGACTCACCACTTCCGGGGCTTCCGCGACAGCCTCGATCGCGCTCGGGGCGTCGACCGGGACGTGTTCCTCCTCGCCGGGTTCGTCGTCGGCGACTTCGGCGGCTTCCTCGATCGGGTCCGGCAGCGGGAGTTCCGGGCCCACCTCTTCCTCGGTGGGCTCGGGCGCCGGCTCGCCGCCCTCGTCCTCGTCGTCGTCCTCGGGCAGGTCGTGAGGGGCGTCCACGGCGTCCTGGAAGTCACGGTCGGGGTCGCGCCGGCGTTCCCACGGCGGAACCCAGGCAGCCGCCTGCGCCGCCAGGGAGTCTTCCCGCTCCTCGCTGCTCACGATCTCTCCTCTGCCGCGTCGCCGTGACGCGCGTCGTCCCCGCCGTCCAGATCATCGCCAGCTGGATCATCGTCTGGCAGATCACCGCTGACTAGATCATCATCGGCGGGGTCATCGTCAAGATCGTCCGCGCCGAAATCGTCCGAAACGGTGTTCATTCCGGCATCATCGGCCCCCTCGGGGTCGGCCTGGGCGGAGTTCGTCTCTTCCGAGCCCTCCGGGGCCGGTTTCGTGCCCTCGTAGTCGTCGATGTCCAACTCCACTGCTGCCGCGTCCTCACCGCCGATCCAGCGGACGGTCAGCTCGTCCAGCGAGACCGGCTGCTCGAAGTCGATCAGGCCCTCGCGGTAGAGCTCCAGCAGCGCCAGGAACCGGGCCACCACTTCGAGGGTGTTCTCGCAGTCCGCGACGAGCAGGCCGAACGTCGCCACGCCGGCCCGGCGCAACCGGTCGCGCAGCAGCGTCGCGTGCTCCCGGACACTGACCCGGACCTGGTGGATGTGGGCGATCGAGACCTGCGGCGGACCCGGCTTCGGCAGGAACTGCCTGAGCGCCAGCTTCAACAGGCGTTCGGGGCCGATGCCGAGGACCAGTTCGGGCAGGGCTTCGGCGTACCGAGGCTCCAGAGAAACCATCCTCGGCCAGCGACGCGCCCCGGCGAGCTCGAGTTCCGCGATGTGCGCGGCGGCCTCCTTGTATGCCTTGTATTGCAGAAGGCGCGCGAAAAGGAGGTCCCGGGCCTCCAGCAGGGCCAGGTCCTCCTCGTCCTCGACCTCGGCGGCGGGCAGCAGCCGGGCCGCCTTCAGGTCCAGCAGGGTCGCCGCCACCAGCAGGAACTCGCTGGTCTCGCCCAGGTCCCAGTCGTCGCCCATCGCCCTGATATAGGCGATGAAGTCGTCGGTGACCTGGTGCAACGCGATCTCGGTGACGTCCAGCTTGTGCTTGCCGATCAGCTGGAGCAGCAGGTCGAACGGGCCGGTGAAGTTGTCCAGCCGCACCGTGAACTTGCCGGAATCGACCTCCGCCACCTCGGTCGGCACGGCATCATCATCGTGGGCCTCCACGACAGGGGCGGACTCTTCGGGCACGTGCCGACCGTAGTCCATGGCTTCGACGAGCTGTTCCAGGCTCACGCTGTCCGTTTCCTCTAGATCCTCTGCTTCTCCAACGTCGCAACCCGTGACCGGTTGCTGCTCTCCGGTTACGCTGCCGCGATGAGGTCCCTGATCTCTCCACGCCTCCTGCTGCGCGAGTGGGAGGAGAAGGACGCCGAGTTCGTCCTGGACATGTACTCGCGCTGGGAAGTCATGCGCTATCTCGGCGCCGAACCACAGGTGCTCACCGATCTCGCGGGGGCGCACGCGCGGCTGGCCGCCTGGCGGGACCGGCAGGACGGGGTGCACACCGTCTGGGCGATCCAGGACCGGCAGACCGGGCGGCTGCTCGGCACCGCGTTCCTGGTGCGGCTGCTCAACTCCGGCACGCCGTTCACCACGGCCGACGAGACCGAGGTGGGCTGGCATCTGCACCCGGACGCCTGGGGGCAGGGGTACGCGACGGAGGCCGCCACGGCGGTTCTGGCGTACGCGGCCCGCTCCGGCGTCAAACCGGTCCTCGCCGTCACCAACCCCGCGAACGAGGCGTCACAGGCGGTCTGCCGGCGGCTCGGGATGCGGCACGTGGGCAGCACCGACCGGTACTACAACATGACCTGCGAGCTGTTCTCGACCTGACGAACCGGGCCGTCCCGGACGGGGACGGCCCGTCGCCGATCACTTCTTCTTGGCGGCCTTGACCTTCACCGGCTTCTGGACCTTGACGACCTTGGGGGCCTTCGCAGCCTTCGGGGCCTTCTCGACCTTGGCGACCTTCGGGGCCTTGACGGCCTTCGGCGCCTTGGCCGGCTTCGCGGTCTTCGGAGCCTTGGCAGTCTTCGGAGCCTTGACCTCGGCCTTGACCTCGTTCTTGGCCTTCACCGCCTTGGCCTTGACCTCGTCCTTGACCTTCACGGCCTCGGCCTTGACGTCCTTCGCCTTCTTCGCCACAGCGGCCTCCTCTCCGTCGTCGATACCGCGGGACCGGACGGCTCGCGTCCGATGACCTTAAGTGTGCCGCCATTCTTTGGGAACGCGCTGTTCACCTGCTGGACGCCTCATTCGTCGTGACAGCGGCAGATTCGTTGAGGGGTGAGCGGGGTAGGAGTCGAGGCATGTCTATCTTGGATGACCCTGGGCTGTTCGGGCGGCAGTGGGCGGCGCGGTACGACCGGCCCGGGAACCCCGATCCGGCCGAGGCCGTCGAGTTCCTGGCCGGGCTGGCCGGGGACGGTCCCGTCCTGGAGCTGGCCATCGGCAGCGGGCGGGTGGCGCTGCCCCTCTCCGAACGCGGCGTGGCCGTCGAGGGGATCGAGGCGTCGCCGGAGATGGCGGATCTACTGGTCGCCAAGCCGGGCGGGGACCGGATCCCGGTGATCATCGGGGACATGGCCGATGTGGAGGCGGGCGGTACCTATCCGCTGGTCTACCTGGTCTTCAACACGCTCTTCAACCTGACCGTGCCGGGACGGCAGGAAGACTGCTTCGAGAATGTCGCGCGGGTGCTGGCGCCGGGTGGCCGATTCGTGGTCGAGGCGTTCGTACCGGATGAGAAGAACTTCGACCGGGACGAACGAGAGGTCGGGGTCTGGGACGTCACCGAGGAGTCGGTGTCGGTGCGGGTGCACAAATACGACCGGGAGGCGCAGACGTTCCTGCGGCAGACGCTCGTCTTCACCGACGGCGGGGTGGAGTTGCAGCCGTTCGGGATGCGGTACCAGTGGCCCGAGCAGATCGACGCGATGGCCGCGGCGGCGGGACTGACCTTGGAGGCGCGCTACGCCGGCTGGGATCGCCGGCCGTTCACCGCGGACTCCGCGAGCCACGTCTCCGTCTACCGCAAGGGCTCAGGCCCAGACACGCAGGAAGAGCACGCCCAGGAAATCCAGGACCATGTTCAGCAGGGGGTAGCCGGTCGGGAAGAAGGCGAAGATCAGCAGGAGCAGGACGCCGATGTTCTTGTCCTCGAACCAGAGGCGCATCCAGTTCATGCTGGGACCCGGGCGGCGCAGCGCGTTCCAGAGGATGCCGAAACCGTCCAGCGGCGGGATCGGGATGAGCGCGAGCAGGCCGAACGCCAGCAGGCCCACACCGAGTGACAGCAGGACCTCCTGCGCACCCGGCAGGTCGACGCCGCGCAGGATGTCACCGAGGCCCGCCTCGGCCAGCACGAACGAGGCGGTGTCCGGGAAGGACAGGGCGTAGACGGCGATCAGGAGCTCGCCGGCGAGGATGCAGGCCACCGGGCCGGCGATGAAGACCGCCGCCGCGCGGCCCCGGCCCCGGTAGCGCGGGACCTCGTCGACCGAGAGCTGCTTACCCCAGCCCATGCCGCCGACCGCCGCGGAGACCGCGCCGAACGGGTCGATGTCCTCACGCGGGGTCAGGCGCAGCGAGACACGGCGTTCGGCAAGGCCGACCGTCCGCGCGGTGAACCGGATCGCGATGGCCCGCAACGCCAGGCCGAGCAGGAAGGCAGCCACCAAGGCGACGAACGCCAGCGGCGTGCCGAGGGCGAAGAGCACGGATGTGGAACCTAGCCTCGTTCTGCCTTTGCGGCGATGACCTCGCGAGCGAGCTGACGGTAGTTGCGGGCGCCCGAGGACGCCGGGTCGAGCGAGGTGATCGGGGCACCCGCGACCGTGGACTCGGGGAACTTCACGGTCTTGGTGATGACCGTCTGGTAGACCTTGTCGCCGAACGCCTCCACCACACGCTGCAGCACCTGGCGGCAGTGGGTGGTGCGGGAGTCGTACATGGTGGCGAGGATGCCCTCGAGCTCGAGGTCGAAGTTGAGCCGCTCCCGGACCTTGTCGATCGTGTCGAGCAGCAGGGCCACACCGCGCAGCGAGAAGAACTCGCACTCCAGCGGGATGAGCACGCCGTGCGCGATGGTCAGCGCGTTGATCGCCAGCAGGCCCAGCGAGGGCTGGCAGTCGATCAGGATGAAGTCGTACTCCTTGCGGACGCTGCGCAGGGCCCGGGCCAGCGCCATCTCGCGCGCGACCTCGTTGACCAGCTGGATCTCGGCGGCCGACAGGTCGATGTTCGCCGGGAGCAGGTGCAGACCGGCCACATCGGTCTTGATGATGACGTCCTCGGTGGCGACGTCGTCCTGCATGAGCAGGTTGTAGATGCTCAGGTCTAGGTTGTGCGGGTTCACACCGAGGCCGACCGAGCAGGCGCCCTGCGGGTCGAAGTCGACCAGGAGGACCTTGCGGCCGTACTCCGCGAGCGCCGCGCCCAGGTTGATGGTGGTCGTCGTCTTGCCGACGCCACCCTTCTGGTTCGCCAGGGCGATGATCCGCGCCGGTCCGTGCCGGTCGGTCGGCATCGGCTCGGGGATCGGGCGGCGCATCGTGTACGCCGTAGGGTCGGCCGGACCCAGGTCGGCTCCGAGATCGAGGGAGCTCTGCTGATCGCGGAGCGCGGAAGTCCAGGCCTCCGCACGTTCGCCGTTTCCTGACATGACCCGCCCCCTCCCGACTCATGATTGCCGGAGCCGATGCCCGACTGTACGCCACCCGCGCCGCCCGTCCGGGGTCAGCCGTTCGGCGTGTCGCACCTACGGGTACGCAGCTTCTAACGAGCGCGCGGGTGAGAAGTGGCGTACACCTCTCGGAGTCGCTCGACGGTCACCAGCGTATACACCTGCGTCGTGGTGACCGAGGCGTGGCCCAGCAACTCCTGGACGACGCGCACATCGGCCCCTCCGTCGAGCAGATGAGTGGCGTAGGAGTGCCGCAGGGTGTGCGGGCTCACCGCGTACGGGCCGTCGGTCGGGAGGCCGGCTTCGATCGCGCACCGGTGCAGGACGGTCCAGGCACTCTGCCTCGACAGTCGTCCACCTCGGGCGTTCAGGAAGACGGCCGGCGTTCCACGGCCGTTCTCGATCAAGAGCGGTCGCGATCGTACGGTGTAATCGCCGAGTGCTTTGCGGGCGAAGCTTCCGATGGGGACTACGCGGCTCTTTCCGCCCTTGCCCCTCAGCCGCACGTCGTCCTCTTCCAGATCATCGATGTCCGCGCCGACCGCCTCGGAGATCCGGGCGCCGGTTCCGTAGAGGAACTCCAGCAAGGCCCGGTCCCGCAGGCCCAGCGGTGAATGCGTGTCCGGCACGGCGAGCAGGCGCGCCACCTGATCCACGTCGAGGGCCTTCGGCAGGCGCTTCGGCGGCGACGGCGGGCGGACGTCGGCCGACACGTCCTGGCCGACCAGGCGCTCGCGGACCGCGAACCGGTGCAGGCCACGGACCGCGCTGACCGCCCGGGCCGCGCTCGACGGCGCGAGACCACCCTCCCGCAGCCTGGCCAGGTGACCGGTCACGTCGGCGGCCCGCACCTCGCCGAGGTCGGTGATCCCGGCCTCGGCGAGCTCACCGGCATAACGTTCGAGGTCACGCCGGTAGGAGGCGAGCGTGTTGCGGGACAGGCCCCGCTCCACGCTCAGATGGTCCAGGTAGGTGTCGATCGCTCTCTGCAGTGTCAGCGCAGCACCTCCGTCAGCGGTATCGCACCCATGCCGTGCGCCTCGGCGACCGGGCCGTAGACCACCTGGCCGTCGAACGTGTTCAATCCGGCGGCCAGGGCCGGATCGTGCCGCAGAGCGTCGCGCCAGCCCAGATTCGCCAGCTCCAGAGCGTACGGCAGGGTCACGTTCGTCAGCGCGTACGTGCTGGTGTGCGGCACCGCGCCGGGCATGTTCGCCACGCAGTAGAACATCGACTCGTGCACCCGGTACGTCGGAGCGTCGTGCGTGGTCGGCCGCGAGTCCTCGAAACAGCCGCCCTGGTCGATCGAGATGTCGACGAGAACACTCCCCGGCTTCATCCGCGACACCAGATCGTTCGAGATCAGCGTCGGCGCCTTCGCCCCCGGCACTAGCACCGCGCCGATCACCAGGTCGGCGTCGAGGACCGCCTTCTCGATCTCGTACGCGTTCGAGGCGATCGTCTGCACATGCCCCCGGTAGTCGGCGTCGACGGCCCGCAGCCGGGCCACGTTCTTGTCCAGCAGCAGCACCTCGGCCTGCATGCCGAGCGCGATCGCCGCGGCGTTCAGCCCGGAGACGCCGGCGCCGATCACCACGACCTTCGCGGCGTAGACACCCGGCACCCCGCCCATCAGCACGCCGCGGCCACCGCCCTGCCGCATCAGGTGGTACGCGCCGACCTGCGGCGCGAGCCGGCCCGCCACCTCGGACATCGGGGCCAGCAACGGCAGCGAGCGGTCCGGGAGCTCGACCGTCTCGTACGCGATCCCGGTCACCTTCCGATCCACCAGCGCGTCGGTGCACTCCTTCGACGCGGCCAGATGCAGGTACGTGAAGAGCACCTGCCCGGACCGCATCCGGTGGTGCTCCTCGGCGATCGGCTCCTTGACCTTGAGAATCAGGTCACCGGTCCCCCACACCGCGTCGGCGTCCGGCAGAATCGTCGCCCCCGCCGCAGAAAAGTCACTGTCCGTGATCGAGGATCCGAGGCCGGCGCCCGCCTGGACGAAGACCTCATGACCGGACCGGGCGAACTCGAACACCCCGGCCGGAGTGATCGCGACGCGGAACTCGTTGTTCTTCACCTCGCTGGGAATGCCGACCTTCACGAGCCGACACCGTCCTCTCTCAACGCTGAGTTAGTCCCCTTTGCGCGGAGAGTACCCCCGCAGACCTCGGGATTCGCGGCTCATGTCCCGGGTTACCCCTGTTGGCGTTTCAGGCGTTAAGGTCGCCCGATGATCGGCCTTCCCTGGCTCCTGGTCGACGAGACCATCGATGACGGTGACAACGTCGTCGCGGCGTGCGCCGACATCGACGGGTTGTTCGCCTCGGTGGCCACTCCGCCACTCGAGCGTTACACGCTGCTCGATTGCCGGCCTTCGGGTCGCCTGCGTGCGGCCGGTGACGACACCGGCCCTCTCTGGGTGGGCAATATCGGTCTGGAGGCTGCCAGTTCGCCCGACCTGGATCTCGAGCTGCTGGACGTGACGGTGGTGTCGGCTCGGCGGTCGTCGCGGCACGGGCCGGTGTCGCTGGAGGTGTCGGCTCGGGTTCGGGCGTGGCGGTCACCCGACGAATCCGGATATAAGATGGCAGGGGTCGGGTTCGACGAGGATTTCGGGGTTTGTGGCGGGATTTCAGGGCCGCCGCCGCGTGCCACTCCCCCGCCCCGGCCGGCGACGCTGATCGGCTGCCGGCCAGGGACCCGGCTGCAGCGGGCCATCGACGCGACCTCCCGCAACCGGCGGTGGGTGCACGCCTCCATCTTCACGGTGGCGCACGACGGGACCGCCACCCGGCTGCTCGACGCCGGCCTGGGCGCCGAGGTGGGCTCGGTGCGGCCGTCGGCCCTCGGGGACGGGCTCGTCGACGTGGAGTTCCAGCCGACCTATGCGGACGCCGTCGGGCCGCCTCGGCCGCTCGGGGCCCGCGAAGTGTGGAAACGCTGGCGCTCGGGCCGCCCTGGCGATCTTGGAACGTGGGCCGGCTATGACCGGGAACTGCGCCAGGAGTGGGCCGGGGCGGCGCTCGCCCACCACCAGCGGACCCCTGACGACGGCACGGTCTTCGAACTCGACGGACGGCACATCACCGACGAGGAAGGCTTCTACTGCGCCATCGGCGAGGCGGTGAACGGTCCCGGCGGCTACTTCGGATGGAACCTCGGCGCCCTGCACGACTGCCTCCAGGGCGGCTGGGGCGCCGCACCGGGCTTCCGCCTGATCTGGCACGACGCGGCGGTCGCCACAGCCTCCCTCAAGCCCGGGTACGACCGCCGCTGGTGGGCGCCGGCCCTCACGATGGACCAGTTGCTGGGCCTGCTCGCCGCCGACGGCGTCGAGGTCGATATGCGCTAGGAATCTCGCTGAACGGCCTCTCGCGCTGATCGTCCGATTCCGATTGGATGATGCGCGTGCGGATGTTCCTGGTCCTCTCGGCCAGTCTCCTGGTGGCCGCCGCAAGCACGCTGTCCGCCGTGGCGATCAATGTCGCGACTGGTGGCGACGCCGTGTGGTTTCCGACGATGGATCGACGGCCGCTGTGGTGGGCTACCGGCTCGGTCGCGCTTCTCGCCCTCGCCGCCTGGTTGCTGTGGTGGGCGCAGCGCAGGTACGAGGCGTCGCTGGCCGCCCTGATACCCGCGGCGCAGCGCCCGGAGCCGTGGATGGTCGACCGGCCCCGCGAGCTGACCGCCATCGTGCGCGCGCTGCGCCGCCGGCGCGGCTCACGAACGGTGGGCATCACCACCGCGGTGCACGGTGCGGGTGGCTTCGGGAAGACGACGATCGCCCGGCTGGTCCGCGCCGACCGGCGCGTGCTGCGTCACTTCGGCCGGCGCGTCTACTGGGTGACGCTCGGCCGCGACGCGCGCCGCGGCGCACTCGTCGAGAAGATCAACGATCTGGTGCGGCAGATCGATCCGGCGCGGGCTCAGCCCTTCACCGACGTACGGCAGGCGTCCGATCACCTGGCCGCCGTGCTCGCGGACGGCCCACGCCGGCTGGTGATCCTCGACGATGTCTGGTTCGACGATCAACTGAGCGCGTTCCCGGCCGCCGGCCGGGCCGCCCGGCTGGTCACCACCAGGATTTCCGGCCTGGTCATCGGCCAGGGCGTACCCGTCCGGGTGGATCAGATGTCGGCGGAGCAGGCGCGACGCGTGCTCACCGCCGACCTGCCCGCACCGCTGCCACCGGACGTGGTCCACGACCTGCTCGTGGAGACCGGCAACTGGCCGCTGCTCCTGCGCCTCATCAACAAGGTGATCCTCGATCAGTCCCAGTCCCGGGCCGACCTCCCCGGGATCGGGCGCGACCTCCTGGAACAGCTGCGCAGCGAGGGCGCGCTGGAGGTCGACCGCCTGACCGGCGCCGACGCCCAGCAGCTGGACGTGAACGATCCGGCCCAGCGCGACCAGGCCGTCCGCGCCACGATCGAGGCCGGAACCGGCCTGCTGACCGAGAACGAGCGCGCACGCTTCGCCGAACTGGCCGTCTTCATCGAGGACGAGGTGGTTCCGATGACGCTGGCCGGCATGCTCTGGCGGGCGACCGGCGCCATGAGCATCGCCGAGACGCGGAGCCTGTCCGCACGGCTCGCCCGGCTGGCCCTGATGAACCTCGACGCCGCCGGCGACGGCACCCTCAGCCTGCACGACGTCATCCGCGACTACTTGGCGCGCGCCCTCGGCCCGGAGAACGTCAAGCGGCTGCACGGGATCCTGCTCGATGCCCGGAACTTGCGGAACTGGTGGGAGCTCGCACCGCACGAACGCTACCTCCGCGATCACTTGATCGAGCATCTCGTGGCGGCCGGCCGGGCCGGTGAGGCAGCGTCGGTGGCCACGGATCTGCGGTGGGTCACGTGCCGGCTGGAGGACAACGGGCCCGCGTCACCGGCCGCCGACCTCGCCGTCGCCGGCGGCGGCATGGCGGAGCGGTTGGGACACCTGATCGGGCGGACCGCTCACCTGCTCGCGCCCACCGAGCCGGCGCGGTCCCGGTCGGAGATCCTGATCGACCGGCTGGCCCACGACGACGACATGGGAGAACAGGCCCGAGCGCTGTCCGCCCAGGCGGTCCTGTCCAGCGCGTGGCACCCTCCCGACCTGCCCGATCCGGCCTTCCGCCGCGGCTTCTACGGCCAGACCTTCGACATCAACGCGTTGGCAATCGCCTCGGACGGGTCCTGGCTGGCGAGCGCGGGCGAGGACGGAGTCATCCGGATATGGGACGCCGATCTCGGCGAGCAGACCGGGCGGTTCGCCGGGCCGTCGGCTCGCCTGACCGCTCTCGCCATCGCCCCCGACGACTCCTGGATCGTCAGCGGTGACCGAGATGGCGTCCTGTCCATCTGGAACACCCACTCCGATCAGCCTCCGACCCAGCGCGCCGGCCACGACGCGGAGGTGACGGCCCTCCTGATCGCGCCGGGCGGCGACTGGTTCGCCAGCGGATGTGCCCGCGGCGCGGTGAAGGTTTGGAGCCGCGTCACCGGACGGGAGGTCGCGCGGCTGAGGCACTTCGTACCGCTCCTGCAGTCGCCCAGCCCGGAGTTCGCCATCGTCAGCCTGCGGACCACCGACGACGGCCACACGATCAGCGCCGTGACCGGCTCGGGCCACAGCTACACCTGGGTCGCCCGGGTCGAGCAGCAGGAGCTCAACTCGAACACCTACGGACACCCCGTGATGTCCATGGACTTCGGAATCGACGGGAACCCCTTCGCGATCATGCAGGTCGATCGGGGCCTCTATCTCCGTTATCTGCACACCTCGGCGACGCTCGCGCTGGGCGAACTGCCCCGTGCTGCGGACTCGATCACCACCACCCCGGACCACCACCACATCATCGGCACCGCCGGCAACGGGTCCATCTTCGTGAAGAAGGTCCGGGGCCGCGAACAGCCGACCGAGATCGTCGCTCATCACGGGCGGATCAACGCTCTCGCCGTCGCACCGGACAGCTCCTGGTTCGCCAGCGCGGGCGCCGACGGCACCATCCGGACGTGGCATCTGCGCTCGCTGGACGAGCGCGCTGCGGAGTCACGGCTGCGCTTCCCCGCCTCCGCGATCGCCGTCGCGCCGGACGGTAGCCGGCTCGTGTACGCCGGCGATGCGAGCCGGCGCCCCATCTGCCTCGACGACTCCCCCGCTGATCACCTGCACGTCCACGTCATCGGCGCGCGCGCGATCGCCCTGCACAACGACGGCAGGGGCATCGTCGCCGTCACCACCGACGGCATCGTCGAGCACTGGTCCCCGCACGGCGTCCGGGACCGGGTGGACCCGGTGCGTACCGCGCGGTCCCCTCTCCTGGCCCTCGGCCCGGGAGGCCGATGGGTCGCGGCCGCGCTGCCGGACGGACAGATCCGGCTGTCGTCGCTGGAGCCCGGCGGCACGATCCTCACGGTGCACGGGCACCCCGGCGGGGTGACCGCGATCGCCGTTCCGGCCCGGGGCGAACGCCTCGCCAGCGCTGGCGCGGACCTGAGGATCCGCATCTGGGACGCGGCAGGTGGAGTGCTCGTGCGCCAGTACCAGAACACCGCGGGAACGGTCCGGGTGCTCGCTTTCGACGGCGACGGCCGATGGCTGTACGGCGTCGGCGACGACCGGGCCGTCCGCCGCTGGGACACCCGCGCTGATGCCCGCGGCGAACTCGTGAGCCGTGCGGCCGATGACGTCACCTGCCTGGCGGTCAGCCCGGACGACCGCTGGCTCGCGATCACCACCCGGGACGGCAGCGTGAGGATCCTCGACCTGGCCGACGGCGAGGTCGCCGCCATGACGCGCGTGGAGCCGAGGGCGGTCGCCTGCGCCTGGCATCCGGACGGGACCCGCCTGTTCGCCGGCGGCGATCGCGGGCTCTACTGCTTCCGGTTCCGGCCTGCCGTTCGCGCCTCCCCGGCTGGGGCACCGACGCCGGCGCCCCAGCCGGGTTGACCCCGGCCGGCGATCGTCCGGCGGGGTCGCCATCAAGCGCTGAACCGTCTTTGATGGAACCGTGCGGATGCTCGCGGTGGTCCTGGCCGGTCTCCTTCTGTCCACCGCCACGCTGCTCTCCGCCGTAGCGATCAACGTAGCGACCGGCGGGGACGCGCCCTGGTTCCCCACGATGGACGACCATCCACTCCGCTGGGCGGCGGCCTCGGTGCCTCTGGTCGCCCTCGGTGGGTGGCTGATCTGGTGGGCACAGCGCGGGTACGAGTCACAGCGCACCGCGTTGATCCCCGCTTCGCAGCGCCCCGAGCCGTGGATGGTGGACCGGCCCCGCGAGCTGGCCGCCATCATCCGCGCTCTGCGGCGCGGCTCCACGACGGTCGGCATCACCACGGCCGTCCACGGCGCGGGCGGCTTCGGCAAAACCACCATCGCCCGCCTGGTCCGCGCCGACGCCCGCATCGCCAGGCACTTCGGCCGCCGCGTGTACTGGGTGACGCTCGGCCGCGACGCCCGCCGCGGGGCACTCGTCGAGAAGGTCAACGACCTGGTCAAGCAGATCGATCCGGCGCGGGCCCAACCCTTCACCGACATAGGACAGGCAGCCGACCACCTGGCAGCCGTTCTCGCCGAGGGTCCGAGGCGGCTCGTCATCCTGGACGACGTCTGGTTCGACGACCAGTTGGCGGCGTTCCCCGTGACGGGCCGATGCGCGCGGCTGGTCACCACCCGCGTGGCGACCCTGGTCGGCCCGGATGCGGTGCCGGTCGCCGTCGACCAGATGTCACCCGAGCAGGCCCGGCTCGTGCTCACCGCCGACCTCCCCCGCCCGCCGCCGGAGGACGTCATCGATCGGCTGCTCACCGAGACCGGCAACTGGCCGCTGCTGCTGCGCCTGGTCAACAAGGTCATGGTCGATCAGCTCCGATCCCGGGCCGACGTCGCCGCGGTCAGCCGCGAACTGCTGGCACGGCTGCACCACGACGGCCCGCTCACCGTGGACCGCCTTAACCGCGTCGACACCGCGCAACTGGACATCAACGACCCTCAGCAGCGTGACAAGGCGGTCAGCGCCACCATCGAAGCCGGCGCCGGCCTGCTGAGACCGGAGGAACGGGCGCTCTTCGGCCAGCTGGCGATCTTCGTCGAGGACGAGGTGGTGCCGGTGTCGCTGGTCGCGGCGCTCTGGCAGAAGACCGGGAACGTCGGCGAGGCGGAGGCCAGGCAGTTGTGCGCCCGGCTCGCCGACCTGGCCCTGCTCTCCCTGAGCGGCACCGACAGCGGCGGCACGATCAGCCTGCACGACGTCGTCCGCGACTACCTGGCCCAGGGGTTCACCCCCGCTGAGCTGCGACGGCTGCACACCCTTCTGCTGGATTCCGTCCGGGTGACGCCGTGGTGGGACCTCCCGGAGAACAGCAGGTATCTCCGCGACCACCTCATCGAGCATCTGCTCGCAAGCGGCCGCCACGGGGAGGCTGAGGAAGTCGCGACGAACCTGTGCTGGGTCACCACTCGGCTGGAAGACAACGGGCCGGCGGCGCCGGCGGCCGACCTCGCGCACGTCGACACCTCACGGGCGCGCCTGCTCAACCGGCTGCTGCAGCAGTCGGCGCATCTCCTGGGCCCGGCCGAGCCGGCCCGGTCACGTGCCGAGATCTTCTACGACCGGGTGGCGCACAGCGACGGATGGGCCGTACAGGCGAGACTTCTCGCCCAGCAGTCGTCACTCACCAGCGTCTGGCCTCTCCCCGATCTTCCGGATCCAGCGCTCCGCCGCGCCCTGCGTGGTCCTACCAGCGGGATCAACGCTCTCGTCATCACTCCGGACGGGCGCCGGCTGATCAGCGGAGGCGACGACGGCGCGGTCCGGCTCTGGGACCCGGACAGCGGTCAGGAGGCGCGGAAGCTCGGCATCCACCGGCGTGAGGTGACAGTGCTCGCGGTGTCACCGGACGGAACCTGGCTCGCCAGCGGTGACCACCACGGGTCACTCCGGCTGTGGGACGTCACCACCGGCCGCCCGCTCCGGTCGATCGTGGCACATCAGGATGAGGTGTCAGCGCTGGCGATCTCAGCCGACGGCGCCTGGCTCGCCACGGGGAGCGCCGACGGCTCGGCCCGGCTGTGGGATCCGAGGTCCGGCCGTCAAATATCGCAGCTCCGGCAATCCCGACGCCCGGACCGCGACCGGGAACAACGCCGCAGACCCCGCCCCCGGCCCTGCGTGCCGGACTTCGCCGCCTGGGTGACCGGTATCGACATCGCACCCGACGGACGTTCCGTCACGATCACGGACTTCGAAGGGGTCCGCACGACGTGGAACGCCACGAACGAAGCACTGGGCACCCGCCTGCTGGGACGCCACACCATCGGCATCGTCACTCCGAACAGCAGCCACCTGGTGGGAGGCAGATCCCGCATCATCAAGTCCTGGGCGGCCGAGATTGCCGGGCGGACGCGGGAATTCGCCCTGTCCGACCGAGACGCGACCGTCCAGATTGTCGCTGTGGCCGCCGCATCGGACGGATCGTTGATCGCAGCGGGCACCGAGAACGGATCCACTCATCTCTGGAATGCGCGAACCGGCCAGGAGATCACTTCGATCGTGAGCCACTCGGGGCAGATCAGCGCGCTGGCGGTGTCTCCCGGTGGAGAATGGATCGCCACCGCCGGGAACGACGGCGCCCTCCGGATGTGGAGCGTCAGCCAGCACGGCGACCGGGTGAGCCGGACGTGGCTCAGCGCACCGATCAGGGCCGTCGCCGTCGCACCTGACGGGACCTGGCTCGCGCTGCAAAGCGACGACAAGGCCGGGGAGGTACGGATCTGGCGAAGCGGCGAGAGCCGACCGGACGAGGACGCCATCTCCAGCGGTTTCGAAGTCCACGGCCTCGCGGTCTCGCCCGCCGGCCGCTTGGCGATGGCATCCACGCGGCACGTCGGCATATGGTGGCCCGCCGGCCGGTCACAGCACGGCCTGTCCGAGAAGGCGGACGCACAGGTCGTCGCGCATTCCGATGACTGGCTCGCCGCAGGCTGCCGCGACGGTGGGATCATCCTCGTTCATTTCAGCGCCTACTCGCCCGCCATCACACTGACCGGCCACACCGGCGCCGTCACCGCGCTCGCCTTCCTGCCCGGCCGTTCATGGTTCGCCAGCGGCGGAAGTGATGCCACGGTCCGGATCTGGGCCTGCGACTCCGCAGAGAAGCTCGCCACGCTGCACGGGCACTCGGCCACCGTCAACGCCCTTGCTGCCGCCCCGGACGGAACGTGGCTGGCCAGCGGCGGTGACGACCGCACCATCCGGCTCTGGGACCCGGCCGGGCAGCGGCAGATCGCACGGCTCGGCGCCGATGCGGGCGCCGTGTCATCCCTCGCGGTCTCCCCTGACGGGCGCCTCCTCAGCTCTACCTCGTCCGACGGCACGGCACGCATCTGGGACGTCGAGGATCGCCGGGTGATCGCCATGACCCGGGTCAACGGTTCGCTGACCACCTCGGCATGGCATACCGACAGCCGGCATCTCTACCTGGGTGGAAACGGCGGGCTCTACTGCTTCAGGCTTCAGCCGACGAAGACGCAGAAGGTGTGGCCGTCCGGGTCGGCGTAGACGCGCAGCGGCTCCTGCGGGTCGTCACTGCGGTCGAACCTCAGCGTCCCACCGAGACTGAGCACCCGCTCATGCTGCCGATCCAGCTCCTTCTTGGAGCCGACAGCGGTGTCCAGGTGCATCTGCTGCGGCACTCCGTCGTCCGGCCACGTCGTGGGCCGGATCCCCTTGGTCTCCTGGAAGGCGAGCTGCCACGACCCGTCGTCGCCGAGCAGCACGAGCCAGTCCTTCTCCCCGTCGTCGCCGGGGGACGGCTCGTCGCCCGGGCGGTACTCCAGCCCGAGCAGATGACGGTAGAACTCGGCAAGCCGTCGCGCGTCACGTGTGTCGAGGACGAAGGACCTCAGCTTAGGAACGCTCACAGCACAGGTTCCTACCCCGCAATCCGGCACACAACCATCACCCGGCGAGGAGTGCGGGGTGCCGGATCCCGGCGGTCACTCCGTCGAGAGCGGGGCAGGCCTTCGTACAAGGAAAAAGGCGCCGGACCAGAAACGGCCCGGCGCCGGAACGCTCAGAGGGAGCGGAGCGGAGCCCAGCCCGCGTCGCGCGCACGCGCGGCAGCGAGGATGCCGGTCACCGCGGCCGCGTTGGTGATCTCGCCGCGGAAGGCCATCTCCACCGCCGCGTCCAACGGCACGCGGCGGACCTCCAGGTCGGCCTCCTCGGCGGTGCGGACGTGCCGCTCACCGGCCGGGACCGGTGTCAGGTCGCGGGCCAGGTAGATCAGCACGAACTCGTCGGAGAAGCCCGGGGAGGTGTGCAGGTCGACGAGCCGGTCGAAGCGGGCGGCCCGCAGGTCGACCTCCTCGGCCAGCTCCCGGGCCGCGGTGAGGGCCGGATCCTCGTCCTCGACGTCGCGCAGGCCGGCCGGCAGCTCCCAGAGGTGCCTGCCGACCGGGTGACGGTACTGCTTGATCAGCACCACCTGGTCCTGCTCGTCGAGGGCGACCACGACGACGGCGCCGCGGTTCTCCACCACGTCGCGCGGCGCTGACGAGCCGTCGGACATGCTGACCTCGTCGGTGTAGACCGAGAAGATCGCGCCGTCGTAGCGCGGCGTCCGGGACAGCCGCTCGTGGGTGAAACTCATTCCGCGGGGACCGGCTCGGTCAGCACCGGCAGCTCGTCGGCGGAGGCGTAGGTGATCGCCGCCTTCACCAGGCCGTCGAAGAGCGGGTGCGGCCGGGTCGGGCGGCTCTTCAGCTCCGGGTGGGCCTGGGTCGCCACGAAGTACGGGTGGACGTCCCGGTCCAGCTCGATGAACTCGACCAGGCGGCCGTCCGGCGACGTGCCGGAGAAGACCAGGCCGGCCTGCGCCAGCTTGTCCCGGTAGTCGTTGTTCACCTCGTAGCGGTGCCGGTGCCGCTCGGAGATCTCGGTCGAGCCGTACACCTCGGCGACGATCGAGCCCTCCTTCAGAGCGGCCGGGTAGGCGCCGAGACGCATGGTGCCGCCCAGGTCGCCCTTGCCCGCGACGATGTCCTCCTGGTCGGCCATCGTCGAGATGACCGGGTAGGTGGCGGTCTCGTCGAACTCCAGCGAGTTCGCGCCGGTCAGACCCGCCAGGTGACGGGCCGCGTCGATGGTCATGCACTGAAGACCGAGACACAGACCGAGGATCGGTACGCCGTTCTCCCGCGCGTACCGGGAAGTGTTGACCTTGCCCTCGATGCCGCGCACGCCGAAGCCGCCCGGGATGACGATGCCGTCGACGCCCTTGAGCGCGGTGGCGGCGCCGGCCGGGGTCTCGCAGCTGTCGCTCGGCACCCAGCGGATCTGGATCTTCACGGTGTTGCCGAAGCCGGCCGCGCGGATCGCCTCGGTGACCGAGAGGTACGCATCCGGCAGGTCGACGTACTTGCCGACCAGCGCGATCGTGATGGTCCGCTTCGGGTGGTGCACCCGCTCCAGCAGGTCGTTCCACTGCTTCCAGTTGACGTCGCGGAACGACAGGCCGAGACGGCGCACGACGTAGGCGTCGAGGCCCTCGTCGTGCAGCACCTTCGGGATGTCGTAGATGCTCGGCGCGTCCGGGCAGGCGATGACGGCTTCCGCGTCGACGTCGCAGTAGAGCGCCAGCTTGTGCTTCATCTTCTCGGGGATCTCGCGGTCGCTGCGGCAGATCAGGGCGTCCGGCTGGATACCGATGTTGCGCAGCGCCGCCACCGAGTGCTGGGTCGGCTTGGTCTTCAGCTCACCCGACGGCGCCAGGTAGGGCACCAGTGAGACGTGCAGGTAGAAGACGTGGTCGCGGCCGACCTCGTGCCGGACCTGGCGGATCGCCTCGAGGAACGGCAGCGACTCCATGTCGCCGACCGTGCCGCCGACCTCGGTGATCACGACGTCCGGCACGTTGCCGGACTCGTCCGGGTCGGCCATCGCGAAGATCCGGCTCTTGATCTCGTTGGTGATGTGCGGGATGACCTGGACGGTGTCGCCGAGGTATTCACCGCGCCGCTCCCGGGCGATGACCGCCGAGTAGACCTGGCCGGTCGTGACGTTCGCCTTGCCGGAGAGGTCCCGGTCGAGGAACCGCTCGTAGTGCCCGACGTCGAGGTCGGTCTCGGCGCCGTCCTCGGTCACGAAGACCTCGCCGTGCTGGAACGGGTTCATCGTTCCGGGGTCGACGTTCAGGTAGGGGTCGAGCTTCTGCATCACGACGCGGAGACCGCGGGCGGTGAGCAGATTGCCGAGGCTGGAGGCGGTGAGGCCCTTGCCCAGCGAGGAGGCGACGCCCCCGGTGACGAAGATGTGCCGCGTGTCGCGCACTGTTGAGGCCAAGGCCCGCTCCCGTGGTCGCCTGTGTTTCTTCAACTTTGCGGCGGAGACCAGGCCCCATCCACGGGAATTCACCGTAACACTGTTTGCCGGAGCGGCGCCGTTCGGGCTGCTCCGGCAGCGTGTCATGGGATCCGTTCCGACTCTTCGTCCGTTTTGCGCATCAGCGGCCCGCCCGGTCCGTCCGTTTCACCCGGCGGCGGGGTCCGGTCCGCGGCGTGCAGCAGCACCCGCAGCGCGGCCAGCACCGCCATCGGGACCACGAGCGCCGCCGCCGTGCCGGACACCCCGAGCGCCGTGCCGCCGAACACGCCGGCGATCAGCGTCGCGATGATCGTCCCGGCGATGCCGGCCCGCACGGCCGGATGCAGCCCGTAGAGCCGGTAGAGGCCACCCCACGGGGAGAACTGGCAGAAGACCAGCATCAGGCCACCGAAGAGCGCGAGCAGCGTCAGCGGGCTGTCCAGCAGTGCCTGGCCGCTCGCTGCCGCGGCCCGCTGCATGGCCGGGCCGGCCGTGCCGTTGGCGAGCGCGGTGAGGAACCGGCCGAGCGTGCCCTGTTCCAGGGTGGGCCGGCTCAGATCGAAGACGGCGAACCCGATCGTGACGGCGAGACCGGCGAGGGTCGCCCAGGCGAAGCGCGCGAACGTCAGCCAGCCGCCGGTGCTGATCGCCGCCGCCACGCAGACACCGGCGGTCACCGCGATGGCGCCGACCGGGTCCGCGCCGAGGTAGGGGCTGCCGACCACGACCACACCCAGCCCGCCGAAGATCACCATGACCAGCGGGCGCCACTGCCGGGTCACCTGCTGCGCCACGCAGCCGGCCAGCAGCAGCAGACCGGCCACGAAGACGCCCAGGCCGACGCTGCCGACACCGGAGTAGCGGACGCCGTACACCGCCGAGTAGCCGGCCACCCCGTTGAGCTGCAGCCGGGCGCCGGTGACCAGGTCGGCGGCGACCACCAGCACGGCCGTCGCGGAGACCGCCGCCATCGGCAGCAGCGTGCGCGGGTAGCGCGGCGTCAGCCGGATCAGCAGTGTGCCGAGGATCATCAGGGCGCCGGTCGCGGCGCCGAACATCCAGGCCGGGTGCTCACTGGTCCACCACGGCACCAGGTCGGCGATCAGCGCGGCCGGGATGGCGAGACCTGCCGCGATCAGCGCGGCCTCCATCGCGGCGACCAGCCTCGGCGGGGGCAGCGGCGGTCCGGCCGGTCCGGCATGGCGGCGGGCCCTGATCAGTACGGGGACCGCCAGTGCGAAGAGCAGCAACTGCACGATCGCGAGCACCGTGAAGAAGATCTCGGCGACGCCGCGCTGGGCGATGGCCCGGCGATCGGCGTCGTGTTCGCCCTGCATCGCCGCGGCCGGGTCGGCCGGGCGCCCCTCCGAGACCGTCGCCGCGTACCCGGCGAACAGCTTCTCCGGTGACGGGCGGCCGAGCGCCGACAGCACCGTCGGCGCCAGGTCGACGAGCTGCAGGTAGCCGTCGCGCCCGGTACCGGCCGAGGTGAGCCAGCCGTTCTCCCAGCCGGGCCCCTCGGCGATCGCGACGTGCAGCCGCGAGGTGGGGTCGGTGTCGGAGAGGCCGGCGATGAGCATGAGCGAGCGTTCCGGGCGGGCCGCGAGGACCCTCGCCAGGGTCGCGTCGGCGGCGGCCACGGCGGCCTGACGGTCGGCGCCCGAGCCGCTGATCGTGCCGAGGTCGACGATGCTGAGCACGCAGTCGCCGAGCGCCGCTCGCGGGTCGGCGGGCAGCTCGGGGGCGTACTTGTCGACGCGGCCGAACGGGCGGGCCGCCGCGATGGCGGCGCCGGGGCCGATCGCGTACGTGCAGCGCACCGATTCGGCCAGGGCGCCCGGGGTGGTCCCGTACGGCATCCGCTCCTGGTTGTTGCGGACCACGGTGCGCTGGTCGGTGACGCTGGCGCCGATGTCGTCGGGCCGGTCCAGCCGCGGTTCGGCGGCGGCGCACTTCCCGGTCACCTCACGGGTGTCCCAGGCCGCGTAGTTGCCGGCGCCCAGGGTCAGCCAGCCGTCGGCCGGGCAGGTCACGTCATGGGCCGAACGCACGGACAGCCAGCCCACGGACCCTTGTGAAGCCTCCTGCCACAGCGCCGGGGTGCGCTGCGGGTCGAGGTCCTCCCAGCGCAGGCCCGGCGCGGCGGCCACCACCACGTAGTCGGCGGCGCCGCGGCGGGCCTGCTCGGCCGGGCGGATCGCCAGCCCGGCCAGGCTGGCCAGCGCCACCACGGCGACGAGCAGGTACGGGAACCAGCTTCTCCTCACGCGGTGACCTCGGCGTACGCGGCCCGCACGTCGGTGACCACGTCCGCCTCCCGCGGCCAGCTCGCTGCCTGGACGGGGCCGCGGGCCGCATAGCCGGCGCGCAGTTCCGGGTCGGCCAGCATCCGGCGGACCGCCTCGTCGAGCGCCTCCAGGTCACCGGGCGGGATCTGCAGCGCCGCGTCACCGACCAGGCCGGGCAGCCCGCCGACGGCCGTGACGATCAGCGGCACCCCGGCGTTCAGCGCCTCCTGGGCGAACAGCTGCCGCGCCTCCCAGTCACTGGTCACCACCGCCAGGTCGGCGCCGAGCAGCAGATCCGGCACGTCGGTGCGGTGACCGAGCAGGTGGAACGGGGCGTGCACCTGCGACGCCCGCTGCGCCAGCGGCATGTAGCTGGGTCCGGAACCGGCCACCGCCACCACCGGCACGGGGCTGAGCTCACGCCAGCGGGCCGCGGCGTCGACGAGCAGGTCGTAGCGCTTCTGCGGGTGCAGGCGGCCCACCGACAGGATCAGCGGCGTCGCAGGCTTCAGGCGGAACTCGGCGCGGACCGCCGACCGGGTGCGTTTCGGGGCGGCCAGCTCGGGCGCGGCGACCGGGCCGAGCCGGGCCCTCTTCGCGCCCAGCGTCAGGGCCCGCTGCACCAGGTCCTCCGAGGCGCCGAGCGTGAGGGTGGCGTTGCGGGCCACGATCCGTTCGAGCAGCGCGCCGGCCTGGCCCTTGAGGCCTCGGGCGAGCACCGCGTTGTGCCAGGTCACCACGACCGGCAGGCCGGTGCGGGCCAGCGACACCACGAAACCGGCGCGCAGGCCGTGCGCGTGGATCACCTGGGCGTCGCGGCCGGCGATCGCCTTGCGCAGCTGCCGGATCGCGCCGGAGTCCTGCGGCCCGGGGTCGGCGGGGATCTCCACCGGGGCGAATTCCAGCCCCTTCGCGCTGAACCCGAAGTGCGCGTCGGTGGCGGCCGGGCCGCAGACCAGCACCCGGCAGCCGGCGGCTTGCAGGCCGCGGGCCAGCGAGGCGACGTGCTGGCCGATCCCGCCGGTGCTGGAGGCCAGCACCAGCACGACCGAGCCCTGCCAGTTGTCGTCGCTGCTCACGCGCCGCGTCCTCGCCTTCTGATCGTTTCCCGGTCCAGCGTCCACACCACCGCGGCGTAGACCACGGCTACCACGACACCGCCCAGCATGCCCTCGGTGAGGCTGCCGAGAACGCTCGGGGTGGGCCCTTGCAACCGCTGCACCACCCACCAGCCGGCGCCGCCTGCCGCTGCTGCCGCGACCACCGCGGCGGTGGTGGCTCTGCCCAGGCCGGCCAGCGATCTCGGAGCGTGCCGGTGTACGGCGGCGGCCAGCAGGACGGCCAGCACCGTCATGCCGACGCTGTTGGCGAGCCCCAGGCCCAAAGTGTCCGCTTTGATGAGGACAAGAGCCGCGAGGGCCGCCACGAACCATCCCGCCGCCGTCGCGCCCGCCGCAGCGCGCGTGGCCCCCCGCGCGTAGAGCGCACGAGAGAGGAGTGCAAAGAGGGCATATCCGAAAAGTCCGGGCGCGAAACCGACGATGCCCTCCGCGGCCGGCGGCGCGTCGATCAGATGAGCGGCGGGCTCGGCAAGCGCTACGAGAGCGGCCACCCCCAACCCCGCGAGCACCACGACGGTACGGGCGGACGAGCTCAACGCCGCCCGATAGCCCTCCTCATCCCCGTGCTCGGCAGCGGCCGACAACCGGGGATACACCGCCGTGGCCAGCGGCACGGCCAGAACCGCCCACGGCAGCAGGAACACCGTCTGCGCCGTGTTGTAGATCGTCAACCCGCCGGCAGCGGTCAGCAACAGCACCACCAGCGTCATCACCTGCTGCGAGCCGACCGTGACGGCCCCCGCCCAGCCGAGCCGGACCGCCTTGCGCCCCTCCCCGCCCGGGAACCGCAGCGAGGGTCGCAGCCGCAGGTCCAGCCCGCGCAGCGGCACGACCAGGCAGAGCGACAGCACCACCACGCCGAGCGTCGTACCCCAGGCCAGCAGCGCCTCACCGGTCACCGACAACCCGGCGATGCCGGTCTTGGCGCCGTCGGCGACCGCGTACGCCAGGTACGCCCCCATCACGGTCACGCTGGACAGCAGCGGCGCGATCACCGGCCAGGCGAAACGGTGATGCGCCTGCAGGACGCCCGCCAGCACAATGCCCACGCCGTACAGGGGAAGCTGGGGTGCGAAGACCCGCAGCATGCTCGCGGCCAGCTCCTGGTTCTGCGCCGGCGCGTCGGCGAGCAGCAGGCCGCTGATCGGCCCGGCCAGCGCGGCGAGCAGCAGCGCGATCGGCACCAGCAGCACCAGCACCCAGCTCAGCAGCGCCGAGGCGACCGCGTGCACCCGCTCCCGGTCGCCGGCCGCCACCGAACCGGCCAGCAGCGGCACCACCAGGCTCGCCAGGGCGCCACCGGCCACCAGCTCGAAGATGATGTTCGGGATGACGTTCGCGGCGTTGTAGACGTCGCCGAGGCTCTCGTGGCCGACCGTGCGCAGGAAGACGAACGTGCGGGCGAACCCGGCCAGCCGGGCCACCACGGTGAGGATCGTGATGAGGGCGGCGGCCCCGGCGAGCCCTTTCCTGGCGGTGCGGCTCACGCTTCGGGAGGCCGGCGGCCGAACTCGTCCACAGCGCGCAACCACGGCGTGTCCTGGATGACCTTGGTGAAGCTGATCTGCTCGCTGGCGGCGGTGAGCGCGGCCAGCCCGGCGAGCGCCGCCAGCCGGCCGGCCGTGCCGGTCCGGGCCGTGAAGGCGACACCGAGCAGCGCACCCAGCGCGTTCGCCCCGGAGTCGCCGAGCATGATCTCCTCGTTCAGGTCGGCCGGCAGCAGCGCGGCGCCCGCCCCGAGCGTCCCCGCCGTCATCGCGCCGCCCCTGCCGACCGCGAGCGGCGCCCCGAGGATCGCACCGGCCTTGATCGCACGCCCCGGGCGCAGGTCGAGCAGGTTCAGCAGGTTCGCCGTACCGGCGATCACCCCGGCGCCGAGCAGCACGTCCACACCCTTGCCGAACGAGCCGCTGCGCCGGCTGCCGATCAGCGCGGACGCCGCCAGCCCGGCCGCGCCCACTCCGGCGATCTTCACGAGGCCGCTGGTCACCTTGCCCTCGCGCAGCGCGCCGAGGTGACCGGCGAAGCCCTTGAACGCCTTCTGATCCGGCCGGTTGCCGACCACGTCGTCGTAGAAGCCGACCGCGCCGCTCACCGCGCCGGCGGTCACCGCGGCGGCCGCGAGCCGGGTCGTCGCGCTGCCCGCGGCAGCGCCCGCGGTGGCGCCCAGAGCCAGCGTGGGACCGCCGGCGAGCGTCACCGTCCGCCCGTGGAAGTTGGTCCGGCGCAGGTCACCCGCGTTCGGGTCGCGCCGCACCCAGCCGAGCGCGGTCCGCGCGACGAGCGCACCGATGCCGAACGAGCGGAGGAAGGCCATGGCCCGGAAGTTTAGTCGCCGGCGTCACGGCGCCGCTGACGGCACCATCGACGTGGCGCCCGCGGCGAGACCGTACTGACCGATCCGGTTCTGCACCAGCCGCTCGCCGGCCGCCATCGCCGTCGCCAGCTGACCCTGCACGGTGCTGACGTTGTCCACCGTGGAGATCTGCTTCACCAGCGTGGGGTCGCTGCGCACGCCGGAGACCAGGTTGCCCTCACCCGCGCCGTCACCGGCCACCACGAGCGGGCGCCGCTGATAGAACTGGGTCGCCACGGTGACGGCGGACTGGCTCTTCGTCGTCGCGTCCTTGTCGGTCGCCGGCTCGGCCGCCACCAGCACCGTCGCCTCGGCGCCGCCGGTCGCGTTGTCCTCCACCGCGAGGTAGCCCGCCTTGCCCAGCGCGGTCAGCACGGCCGTGACGTCATCAGGCGTCGGCGAGGTGGAGCCCTGCTCCAGGGCGAGCGCGAGCAGGGCGCTGGCCGTCTCCACGCCGTCGCTGTTGCGCGGCAGCGAGGTCACCGGAATGCTCGGCTGCGACGACTGGTCGGCCAGGTCGAGCAACTCGTTGGTGTAGTTCGGGTCGAAGAACTTCTCCTCGACCGACACCCGGGCGGTGATCGTCGCGCCGGCCACGTTCAGCATCTTCGCCACGCCGTCTGCGGACTCGTCGGCCCCGGGCAGCGACACCACCGCGATCTTGCGGGCGGTCAGCTTGCCGGCGAGCACCACCGGCGCCATCTCGGTCGCGAAGTCCTGGCCGCGGTTGAGCTCGTCACGCAGCTGGTTCACCTGATCGCGCCGGACGTCGTTGTCCTTCTTCAACGCCTCGAGGTTGGTGCGCAGGTTCTCCGAGACCGGGCCGTTGAGCGCCGCGGTGCCGACCACCAGGCCGATCGCGAGCGCGAGGAAGACCGCGGTGAGCGACACCACGTGGTACCGGAAGTTGATCACGACTACCTCAGAAAAGATTGCCGAGCTGGAAGACGAAATTGTCCCACCACTCGGACACGACGGTGAGGTACGCCTTCCCCACCGTGGACACGGCCACCGCCGACGCCATCGCCGCCAGCGCGGAGAGCACCAGCAGCAGCAGCGCCGACCCGGAGATGTTCTGTCGGTAGAGCCGGCTCACGCCCTTCGCGTCGACCAGCTTGCCGCCGACCTTGAGACGCGTCAGGAACGTCGACGCCATGCCGCCACGGCCCTTGTCGAGGAACTCGACCAGGTTCGCGTGGGTGCCGACCGCCACGATCAGCGACGCGCCCTTCTCGTCGGCGAGCAGCATCGCGAGGTCCTCGCTCGTGGCCGCGGCCGGGAAGGTGATCGCGTCGACCCCCAGGTTGCTGACCCGCTCGAGACCCGGCGCCCGCCCGTCCGGGTAGGCGTGCACGATCACCTCGGCGCCGCAGCGCAGCACGTCGTCGGTGACCGAGTCCATGTCGCCGATGATCATGTCGGGGGTGTAGCCGTTCTCCACCAGGGCGTCGGCGCCGCCGTCCACCCCGATCAACACCGGCTTGTACTCCCGGATGTAGGGCCGGAGGACGTCGAGGTCCTCCTTGTAGTCGTAGCCGCGCACCACGATCAGCACGTGCCGCCCGGCGATGCGGGTCAGCACGTCGGGCACGCCGACGCCGTCGAGCAGCAGCTCGCGCTCCTGCTTCATGTAGTCCAGAGTGTTCGCCGCGAACGCCTCGAGCTGAACCGACAAGCCCTCACGGGCGTCGGCCATCGCCTTGGCGACGGTCTCCGCGTCCTGCCGGTCGCCGCTCGCGATCGGCTCGCCGCCCAGCAGCACGGTCCCGCCGTCGATGCTGACCGTCTGCCCCTCGCGCAGCCCCTTGAAGACGTCTTCGCCGAGGCTGTCGACGAGCACAACGCCACCCTGGATCAGCACCTCGGGTCCGAGGTTCGGATAGCGCCCGGAGATCGACGGCTTCGCGTTGAGCACCGCGGTGACGCCGGAGGCGACGAGCGAGTCGGCCGCCACCCGGTCCAGATCGACGTGGTCGATCACGGCGATCTCGCCGGGCCGCAGCCGTCCGGTCAGTCGTTTCGTGCGCCGGTCGAGCCGAACCAGACCGGAGACCGGGCCCGGCTCGGAGGCACGCGTGCGCCGCAAGGTGGGAAGTCGCATCCCGGCCATCCTGACACGCCGTCGCACACTGTCCCCCCGCGACATGCGCCACCTCACCGACAAATGCGACTTTTCACGCACGTTTCTCACGAGCCGCTACCGACAGTAGTTCTTCGGCATGCGCAATGCCGAGGTCCGAGTCGGGCAGACCGGCCAGCATCCGGGACAACTCCCGGGCCCGCTCGGTCTCCTCCACTATCCGCACACCACTCGTGGTGATCGCGCCACCGGTGTCCTTCGCGACCACCAGATGCCGATCGGCGAATGCCGCGACCTGCGGCAGGTGCGTCACGACCAACACCTGATGGGTACGAGCGAGGCGCGCGAGGCGGCGGCCGATCTCCACCGCGGCAGTGCCGCCCACCCCCGAGTCGACCTCGTCGAAGACCAGTGTCGGCGGACCACCGGCCCCGGCGAACACCACCTCGATCGCCAGCATGACCCGGGACAGCTCACCACCCGACGCGCCCTTCTGCAGCGGCAGCGACGGCGCGCCCGGATGGGCCAGCAGCCGCAGCTCCACCTCGTCGGCGCCGTCCGCGCCGGCCGCCAGCTCCTCACCGTCGACCGTCACCGCCGGCTCGTCCCTCGACGGCGCGCGGGTCACCACCGCCACCTCGACCCGGGCGTGCGGCATCGCCAGACCGGCCAGCTCCACACTGACCGCCTCGGAGAACCGCCCGGCCGCCTCCCGCCGCGCCGCGGTCAGCCGGCCCGCCAGCTCACTCACCGTCGCCCCGAGCCGCTGCCGCTCCTTGTCCAGCTCCTCCAGCAGCTCATCGGAGGAGTCCAGCTCGCCCAGCTTCGCCCGGGCGTTCTCCGCCCAGGCGATCACACCGTCGATGTCGTCGGCGTACTTCCGGGTCAGCGCCCGCAGCGCCGCCCGCCGCTCGTAGATCGCCTCCAGCCGGGCCGGATCCGCGTCCAGCTCACCGAGGTAGGAGCTCAGCTCCGAGGAGACGTCACCGACCAGGGTCGCCGCCTCCTCGATCCGCAGCGCCAGCTCACCCAGGCGCGGATCGACGCCGGCCTGACCCTCCAGCGTCCGCCGCGCCGTGCCCAGCAGCTGCGTCGCATCGAGCGTGTCGTCGGCCGCCTCCACGCCACCGGCCAGCGCCTGCGCCGCCAGAGCCGCGGCCACCCGCAACCCCTCGGCGTGCTCCAGCCGCTGCACCTCCTGGCGCAGCTCCTCGTCCTCACCCGGCTGCGGATCCACCCGGGTGATCTCGTCGAGACCGAGCTTCAGCAGATCGGCCTCCTGCGACCGCTGCCGGGCGTTGCGCCGCCGGTCGGCCAGGTCGTCGACGACCTTGCGCCAGCGGGTGAACGCCTCGCGGTAACTGTCCAGCAGCTTCTCGTGCTCCGGGCCGGCGAACCGGTCCAGCGAATTGCGCTGCTCCGACGGGCGCAGCAGCCGCAGCTGGTCGGACTGGCCGTGCACGGCCAGGACCTGCTCGCCGAGCTCGCTGAGCGTGGACACCGGCATGCTGCGGCCGCCGACGTGCGCCCGCGACCGGCCCTCGGCCGTCACGGTGCGGCTCAGCAGCAGCGAACCGTCGTCGTCGGTCTCGCCGCCCGCGTCGGTGATCCGGGTCCGGACCGCGTCACCCAGCATCCCCGCCAGGCGCAGCCGGCCCTCGACGACGGCACGGCCCGGGTCGGCGCGGACCCGGCCGGCGTCGGCCCGGCCGCCGAAGAGCAGCCCGAGACCGGTCACCACCATCGTCTTGCCCGCACCGGTCTCGCCGGTGATCACATTCATTCCCGACGTGAGCCTCAGCGTGGTGTCGTCGATGACGCCGAGCCCGGTGATGCGCAGTTCCTCCAGCACAGGGCAGACAGTATCGGTGCCCACCGACAATCGCCCAACTCGGGAGGTGATCAGCGTCGATTGCCGCGCCAGCCGACCACCGGGAGCTCGAACTTCGCGACCAGCGTGTCGGTGAACGGCCGCGGCGCGAGACGGACCACCCGTACGGGTAGCTGCCCCCGTTCGACGGTCACCTTCGAGCCGGGCGGCAGATCCCAGGTACGGCGACCGTCGCAGCAGAGCACCGCAAAAGAGGTATAAGGGTCGACCGTCAGGACGAACGTCGACGTCGGCGCGGTCACCAGCGGCTTCGAGAACAGGGCGTGCGCGCTGATCGGGACGAGCAGCAGTGCCTCCACCTCGGGCCACACCACCGGGCCGCCGGCCGAGAACGCGTACGCCGTCGACCCCGTCGGTGTGGCGCACACCACACCGTCACAGCCGTACCGGGACAGCGGCCGGCCGTCGACGTCGACGAGCAGCTCGAGCATCTGCGCCCGCTGCCCCTTCTCCACCGACACCTCGTTCAACGCCCACGACTCGGCGATCAGGCGGCCGTCGTACTCCGCCCGCACGTCCAGGGTGAGCCGCTCGTCGACCGTGTAGTCACCGGCCACCACACTGGCGACCGCCTCGTCGATGTGCTCGATCTCCGCCTCGGCGAGGAAACCCACCTTGCCCAGGTTGATGCCGAGCAGCGGCGCCTTCACCGGACGCGCCAGATCGGCCGCGCGCAGGAACGTCCCGTCCCCGCCGAGCGCCAGCACGATCTCCACGCCCTCGGCCGCCGCCGGGCCCTCCACCGGCTTCACCTCGGGCGGCAGGTCGATGTCGGCGACCTCCTCGGCGATCACCCGCACCTCAAAGCCGGCCGCGATCAGGTCCAGCGCCACCGCACGAGCGTGCTGCGTGCTCTGCCTGCGCCCGGTGTGCGTCACCAGCAGGGCCGAGCGGGTCATTTCGCCTCCAGGTCAGCAGCCACTGGTCCCGCCTCGACCACAGTCTCGATCTTCTCCTGATCGGCGGGTGGCGCGTCCCGCCGGAACCACACGAAGAACTCCACGTTGCCGCTCGGACCGGGCAGCGGGCTCGCCGTCACGTCCCGCACCCCCAGACCCAGCTGCCGCGCCGCGGCCGCCACGTCCATGACCGCCTCGGCGCGCAGCCGCCAGTCCCGGACCACGCCACCGGCGCCGACCCGCTCCTTGCCCACCTCGAACTGCGGCTTGACCATCAGCGCCAGATCGCCGTCCTCGCCGGTGCACGCGGCCAGCGCCGGCAGCACCAGCCGCAGCGAGATGAACGACAGGTCCGCCACGGTCAGGTCGACCGTCCCGCCGATCGCCTCCGGGGTCAGCGTCCGCACGTTGGTGCGTTCCATCACCACGACCCGCTCGTCGGTGCGGATCGGCCAGGCGAGCTGCCCGTACCCGACGTCCACCGCCACCACCTGCCGGGCGCCGGCGCGCAGCAGCACGTCACTGAAGCCGCCCGTCGAGGCCCCGGCGTCCAGGCAGCGCCGCCCTTCGACGGTCAGCTCCTTGAAGCCCGCAAGCGCTCCCGCGAGCTTGTGCCCGCCCCGGGAGACGTACTCGGTCTGCGGATCCTCCCCGGTCACCACGATCGGGTCGGCGGGATCGACCATGGCCGCCACCTTCGCAGCGGCGACACCACGGACCTGCACCCGGCCTGCCGCCACCAGAGCGGCGGCCTGTTCCCGGGAACGAGCGAGCTTGCGGCGGACGAGTTCGGCATCCAGTCGCGCACGGCGGGCCATTTAAGATCAAACCCAATTTCTCTGTACGGGGTATCAGCGGTCGATGCTTGCCAGGGTTTCCTGGAGCACCTGGTGCGCGGCCTCGTACTCGGCGATCTGCTCGCCCGGTGCCAGCCGCGCGGCGTTGGCGAGCGACCGTAGCACCGCGTCCACCGCGGGATGCCCGGTGTCCTGCCCATTCCCAGGCCGGACATGCCCCGCCCCGCCCGGCTGCTGCTCATCCTGCCCGTGCGGCCCGGCACCCGGCTGCCCGTGCGGTGCGGCGGGCTGAACCGGCCGGAACCCACCCGGCGGCGGCCCCGGACGAGGCCCGGGCTGTGCGGCGTAAGGGAACGTCACAGGATCACGCCTCCGTGCTCTCGGCCGGCGCCACCTGGCTCGGCACCGTCTTAGCAGCAGCCTTCTTGGCAGCAGCCGTCGTCCGCGGAGCCCGCTTCCGCGCGGCCCCCTCAGTGCCGCCGCCCTGAACCGCGCTGCTCTGAGCCGCGCCACCCTGAACCGCGCCACCCTGAGTCGCGCCGCTCTGAGTCGCGCCACCCTGAACCGTGCCGGCGTCCGCCCCGTTCGCGCTGGCTGCCGTCTGTTTCGCCGGCGAAGCCTTACGCGGCGCCCGCTTCTGAGCCGGCGCCCGCTTCGCCGCGGTCTTACGAGGAGCAGCGATCTCAGCCCCGGAAACCGCCGTAGCGCTCGATGCCTCGGAGGAAACCGGCCCCGCCGCGGAAGCAACCGCCGGCAGCTCGGTAGCCGCCGCAGCCTCCACGACCGCACTGACCGGCGCAGCGACCGTACCCGCCGGAACCGCAACACCCGCATCCTCGACAGGAACCGCCTGAGCCGGAACCGCCGCCTTGCGAGCCGGAGCCCGCTTCGCCACAGCCTTCTTGACCGGCGCGCTCTCAGCAGTCAGCCCGCCATCAGCGACCGCCGCGTCCTTGCCCGGCCCACCGTCGGCAGCCGCCCTCTTGCTCGGCGCCCGCTTGGCCACCGCCCGCTTAGCCGCCGCCTGCTTAGCCGCCGCCGTCCCCGAGCCCGTCCCCGAGCCCGAGCCCGAGCCCGAGATCTTGGAACTCCCAGGGCTTTCAGAGTCCGCGATCTTGGAACCCGCCGACCCCCCAGAACCCGCGACCTTGGACCTCCCGGCCCTACCAGCACTCGCGATCTTGGAATCTGGCGCGGCCGGAGCTGCCTCCACCGCTGCGGCGCTCGCCGCGCGCTTGGCCGCCGTCTTCTTCGCCGCCTTGCGCACCGGCGACGAAGGAGTGACGGGCGCGGCCGAAGCCACATTGGCCGGTGAGACCGACGGGCCGGTGCCGGCTGCCGGCATCGCGTTCGGCTTGGCCTTCACCGCTTTCTTCGCGACCGTCTTCTTGGCCGGCCGAGCGGGCGCCGCCGCGGCCACCGGCAGATCGGACGAACCACCGGCCACACCGGAGGCGGCACCCGGCGAACCGGCATGTGACTGCGCCTCGCGCAGCTGCCGCTCCAGGTCGTGCACCCGCGTGGTCAGATCCGACACCTCATCGGCTGTGGCGAGGCCGACACGCCCGAGCGCGCGGTCCACCTCGTACCGAACGATGTTGGTCAGCGCCTCACGGTTCGCCATCCCGGCCGAGACCAGGTCCTCCACTAAGCCCTGCACCTGCGCCGCCGTAGCTCCGCCCAGGGAGAGCACCTCCCCGGCGACCTGCTGCGCCCGTTTCCTGGGGGCCTCCGTGAGCCCGAGCGCCAGGTCCAGATATGCCCGCCATGCATCCGCCATGGTCCCGTCTCCTCTCGCCGCGTCGGGTGCCACGCTACCGGGCACCCCCGATAATCACCTGAGGTACCGTGCTGGTGTCGTGAGAGAGGAAGCCGATGGCCACCGTGGAAGAGTGCCGGCAAGCGTTGCACGACCTGGCGGCGAAACTGGCCGCCAACGCCGAAGCCCAAGGCCATCTCGATCTCGACCGCACCCTGGCGTGCCGGGTGACCGATCTCGGCACCGCGTTCCACGGGCGGATCACCGGCGGCCGGCTGATCGACATCGCCGAAGGCGACGACCCGAAGGCGAAGATCGCGCTGATCGCGGCGAGCGACGACCTGATCGCCCTGATCCACGGCAAGCTGGACGTCACCCGCGCGATCGCGTCCCGGCAGGTCACCGTCAAGGCGAACCCGTTCGACCTGCTCAAACTCCGTAAGCTCCTCTGAGAGCGCCAGCAGCGCTATCAGGTACGGCCGCACGACCGGAACAGTTCAAGATCCGGCGCGGGCGGACAGCGACTGGAGTCCGGCCAGCACCTGATCGGCGGCCGAGGTGGCGGTCGACAGCTGCATCGTCACCTCGGAGAGCACGGCGGCCTGCTCCTCCACCGACGACGCGATGTTGAGCTGCAGCTCGTGGATGTCGTCGACCGCGCCGGTGGTGGACGCGAAGGTCTGCGCCACGTCGTCGGTCTCGGCCACGATCGCGGTGATCACCTGGTTGACCTTCTCGACCGACGTGGCGGTCTCCCGTGCCAGATCCTTGACCTCGCCGGCGACGACCGCGAACCCCTTGCCCAGTTCACCGGCCCGGGCCGCCTCGATGGTCGCGTTGAGCGCGAGCAGGTTGGTCTGCTCGGCGAGCGAGGCGATCAGCGCGTTCACCTCGGCGATCTCCGCGACCGAGCGTTCGAGCGCCCGTACCTTCTCGCCCGCCGACGCCGCCGCGTCCTTGCCTCCGGCAGCGGTGCCGGCCGCCGCCGCGGACCGCTGCGCGATGTCCTGCACCGACGTCGTCAGAGCGCCGAGCTCCCGGTCGACGGCCGCCACCGCCGAGATCGCGGCGGTCGCCTCGGCGCTGATCACCGCGACGTCGTCGGCGATCCGCTGCGCCTGAGCGGCGGCCTGCTCGGAGCGGATCCGGACGTCCTCGGCGGCGCGTTCCCGCGCCTCCTGCTCGGCTCGTTCGGTCTGCCGCCGCGCCTCCTCGGCTTCCCGCGCGAGCACCTCGTTCTCCCGTTCGGCCTGCTCCGCGAAGTGCCAGAAGACGACGATGCCGGCTACCTCCAGAGCGGCCAGCCCGGCGTGTACGGCCACCATCAGGATCGCCGCGCCGATCGACATGTGGTGGACGCCGAAGACCCGCTCCGGGTCGAGCAGCCCGAGCACACCGTGGTGCACGACGACAACGACGACGGCGGAGATCAGCGGCGCCCACATCTGGTAGAGCGCTACGAAGATGAGGATGGCGTACAGATGGATGTGTGCGGTCATCTCGCCGCCGGAGAGCTCGATCGCGATGAACGTGCACGCGATCAGGCCCACGCTGGTGTGCGAGGCCCTGGCCTTCGGGCTCGGCAGCATCCGGTTCGCCGCGGCCCAGAAGCTCAGCGCCCCGGCCAGCAGCGCCGTCTCCCACAGCGGGCCCGGCCCGAGCAACCCGAGCACCAGGAACACCGGCACGTGACACCACAACAGCCCGCTGATGATCCGATGCCGCGCCGCCCAGGACGCTTCGGACAGCCGTGCCCCGCGCGGAAGGGTGAAGGCGCTCACACCATTACGTTCGGCCTGACCGGCGACGAGATGACCCCGATGGGCCGAACCGTAATGACTGACCTTTTCCGGGACGTAGCCGCCACCTACCCCGCGGTGCCACGCTGGCGGTGAGTGGACGACGGACTGACCGGCGCGGGCCGGCCGGGAAGGAAGGATCATGACCAACTCCGACGACCTGCACGCCGAGGCGGAGAAGGCAGCGGTGCCCAGCTTCGACTGGATGAGCACGCCCGTGCTCTCCGTCGTCGACGGACTCCTGCACATCGACCCCGACGCGCCCCTGCCGCGCCGCCGTCACCACATCCCCAAGCCGACCAGCACCGAGCACGCCCCCGACAACGGAGCGATCGCCTCGAGCCGCATGCTGGCCGACCTCTCCAGGAGCCGCAGGGCCCACTGACAGGGGTCAGGCGCTCCAGGCCTCGAGCAGGCCGCCCGCTTCCGGCGAACCGGCCTCGACGGCGGCGAACGACACGCCGTCCCAGGTCAGAGCACACAGCAGACGCAGAGCATCGACCGGCTCACCGGCGCCTTCGAGGACGGCACGATCCCCGCTGCGGGCGACCCGCCACCCTCCGGCTTCGGTGCCGGATCCGAGCAGGCGGGCCTCGTCCGACGGGCGGAAGAGGCCGGACAGATCCGCTGCCACATAGGTGGGGCGGCGTTCCGGCGGCGCCGCCAGCAGATCGGCCGGGCCGCTGACGCCGGTCAGGACCAGCAGGCTGTCCATGCCGGCCCGGACCGCGCCCTCGATGTCGGTGTCCAGGCGGTCGCCGACCACCAGGGGACGCTCGGCCTTCGACAGCGTCGCGGCCGTCGTGAACAACCCGGGCTGCGGCTTGCCGACGACCACGTCCGGGTCACGATCGAGAGCGGTACGCAGGACCGCCACCAGCGAGCCGTTGCCCGGCAGCGGACCACGCGGGCTCGGCAGGGTGCGGTCGGTGTTCGTGGCGATCCAGGTGGCGCCGGCCCGTACGGCGAGCGCCGCCTCGGAGAGGATCTTCCAGCCGACCTCGGGCCCGTACCCCTGAACGACGGCGACGGGCTCGTCCTCGGCCGAAGCCACCGGAACGAGCCCGGCGTCGCGAACCTCGGCCCGCAACGCCTCAGCGCCCACCACCAGCACCGGAGCACCGGCCGGCAGGCGTTCGGCGAGGAGAGCGGCGGACGCGCCGGCCGAGGTCAGAACCTCAGCCGGCGCGGCGCTCACACCCATGCCGGTCAGCAACGCTGCCACGTCGGCGGATCGTCGCGACGCGTTGTTCGTCGCGTACGCGATCGGCGTCCCGTCCGACCGAAGCCGCTCGACCGCTTCAGCAGCGCCCGGGATCGGCTTGTCGATCAGGAAGACAACGCCGTCCAGGTCGAAGACGACCAGGTCGTAGCCGCCGGCGAGGTGGTCGCTCATGCCTTCGGCTGCTCCGGGTCGTCAGCCTTGGCGCTGAACTCGTCAGCCTGCTTCTTCTCATCCTCGGCGTCGAGGGCGTCGGTGTTGACGTCGGTCTCGGACAGCTCAGCCGACTCGTCCTCGTCCGCGTCGCTCACCGCGACGGGCTCGTCGTCCTCGTCGTCCTCGACGTCGTCATCCGCGTCACTCACCGCGACCGGCTCGTCGTCTTCGTCCTCGTCGTCGAACTCCTCGGCAGCGGTGCCCTCGGAGTCGTCGTCGTCCTCCGACCGGGTCTCCGGGCCACCCTCACCCAGCGCGGCCTCGGTCTCCTCGTCGGCATCGTCGTCGTCACCCTCGATGGCGACTCCGTCGAGCTCGAGCAGACGCTCCGCCGCGTCGGTCAGCTGATCCTCGTCGACCGATGCGGCCCGGGCGAACCACTCCCGTGCTTCTTCCCGGCGACCCGCCGCGAGCAAGGCGTCCGCGTACGCATACCGCAGGCGTGCGGCCCACTCCGCGTCCTCTTCGGTGGTGAGCTCCTTGACCTGCAGCATCGCCACGGCCGCGTCGTGCTGACCCAGGTCACCCCGGGCGCCGGCCGCCACGATCAGCAGTTCGATCGCGCCGCTCTTCTCCAGCTTCGCCACGTCCGCGCCGCGGAACAGGTCGATCGCCCGCTCCGGCCGGCCCAGCGCCCGCTCGCAGTCGGCCAGCTCGGCGAGATGCGTCTGCCGCCCGGTCATCCGGTGGTAGGTGCGCAGCTCCGCGATGGCGGTGGTCCAGTCACCGGCCGCGTAGGCGGCGAGACCGACGGCCTCACGCACCACGGCGATCCGGGACGCCAGACGCCGCGCAGCGATGGCGTGCTGCAGCGCGAGCTCGGAGTCCTCGTCGATGATCTGGCCGGCCGCCACGAGGTGCCGGGCGACCTTGTCGGCCATCTCGCGGGCCAGCGAGTTCAGCTCCGCACGCACTTCCTCGTCGAGGTCGGTCGCGACGATGTCCTCGGGGATGTCCGGCGACTGGAACGGCGGCAGCCCGGCCTCGCGGTCGTCCTGAGGACGCCCGTTCTCGCCGTCCCGGCCGAACCCACCACGCTCGTCCCGGTTGAACCCACCCCGGTCCCGGTCACCGCGGAAACCACCCCGGTCGCCACCACCCTGGTAGCCGCCACGGTCGCCGCCACCCTGGTAACCGCCCCGGTCACGGTCGCCACGGAAGCCGCCACCCTGGGGACGGTCGCCACCACGGCTGAATCCACCACGGTCGGCACCACGGTCGCCGCCGCCCTGGTAGCCACCACGGTCGCCCTGGGGACGGTCACCACGGAAGCCACCCCGGTCGTCACGGTTGAAGCCACCACGGTCGCCTTGCGGACGGTCACCACGGAAGCCACCGCCCTGAGGACGGTCACCACCACGGCTGAAGCCACCACGGTCGCCCTGGAAGCCCTCGCGAGGGCCACCGGTACGGTCCCGGTCGCCACCACGGCTGAATCCACCACGATCGGCACCACGGTCGCCGCCACCCTGGTAGCCACCCCGGTCGCCCTGGGGACGGTCACCACGGAAGCCACCCCGGTCGCCACCGCGGTCGTCACGGTTGAAGCCACCGCGGTCGCCCTGCGGACGATCGCCACGGAAGCCACCGCCCTGCGGACGGTCACCGCCCCGGAAACCTCCGCGGTCGCCGCCACCCTGGTAACCGCCACGGTCACGGTCGCCACCACGGCTGAATCCACCACGATCGGCACCTCGGTCGCCGCCACCCTGGTAACCGCCACGGTCACCCTGCGGACGGTCACCACGGAAGCCACCGCCCTGCGGACGGTCACCACCACGGCTGAAGCCACCACGGTCGTCACGGTTGAACCCGCCACGGTCGCCCTGCGGACGGTCACCACGGAAGCCGCCACCCTGGGGACGGTCACCACCCCGGAAACCACCACGGTCGCCGCCGCCCTGGTAGCCACCCCGGTCGCCCTGCGGACGATCGCCACGGAAGCCGCCACCCTGGGGACGGTCGCCACCACGGAAACCACCACGGTCGCCACCGCCCTGGTAGCCGCCACGGTCACGGTCGCCACCACGGAAACCACCGCGGTCGCCGCCACCCTGGTAACCGCCACGGTCACCCTGCGGACGATCGCCCCGGAAGCCACCGCCCTGCGGACGGTCACCACCACGGAAACCACCACGGTCGCCGCCGCCCTGGTAGCCACCACGATCGCGGTCGCCACCACGGCTGAATCCACCACGATCGGCACCACGGTCGCCGCCACCCTGGTAACCGCCACGGTCACCCTGCGGACGATCGCCACGGAAGCCACCGCCCTGAGGACGGTCACCACCACGGCTGAAGCCACCACGGTCGTCACGGTTGAACCCGCCACGGTCGCCCTGCGGACGGTCACCACGGAAGCCGCCACCCTGGGGACGGAAACCACCACGGTCGCCGCCGCCTACCGAGCGCTGGCCGCCCTGGTAGCCGCCTCGGTCGCGGTCGCCACCACGGCTGAATCCGCCACGATCGGCACCGCGGTCGCCGCCACCCTGGTAGCCGCCACGGTCACGGTCGCCGCCACGGAAACCGCCTCGGTCGCCGCCCTGCGAGCCGCCACGGCTGTAGCCGCCCCGGTCGCCCCCACGGTCACGGTCGCCACCGCGGTTGTAGCCGCCTCGGTCGCCGCCCTGGTAGCCGCGAGATCCTCCGCGGTCGCCGCCCTGGTAGCCGCCGCGGTCACCGCGGCGCTGGTCACCACCATCGCGACCGCCTCCGGGACGACGATCGTCGTCGCGGTTGCTGGAGCCGCCGTCCTGCGGTCCTTCAGTCACGGATCATTCCTTCCAGTACGGCGGCAGGCCCTCGGAGCGGGCGGCCAAGCGTCAACACACAAAGTTACTCGGAGAATCTGTCTTAAACGCAGTCGAGGGCCGACCCCGAGCTGGGGCGGCCCTCGACCATCACGTTGAGTCCGGCGGCGTCCTACTCTCCCACACCCTCCCGAGTGCAGTACCATCGGCGCTGGAGGGCTTAGCTACCGGGTTCGGAATGTAACCGGGCGTTTCCCCTCCGCTATGACCACCGAAACACCTTTCAGCACAGCGAAGAACCAGCAACCCGCGCCGGCCCGAGAGCCGGCAAACGAGGTGGTTGTTCGTTTGCTGTGAATCACACAGTGGACGCAAGCAGAAAATTTAGGGTGGTTAAGCCCTCGGCCTATTAGTACCGGTCAACTCAACACGTTACCGTGCTTACATCTCCGGCCTATCAACCCAGTAGTCTCCTGGGAGCCTTACCCACTCAAGGTGGTGGGATACCTCATCTCGAAGCAGGCTTCCCGCTTAGATGCTTTCAGCGGTTATCCCTTCCGAACGTAGCCAACCAGCCGTGCCCTTGGCAGAACAACTGGCACACCAGAGGTTCGTCCGTCCCGGTCCTCTCGTACTAGGGACAGCCCTTCTCAAGTATCCAACGCGCACGGCGGATAGGGACCGAACTGTCTCACGACGTTCTAAACCCAGCTCGCGTACCGCTTTAATGGGCGAACAGCCCAACCCTTGGGACCTGCTACAGCCCCAGGATGCGACGAGCCGACATCGAGGTGCCAAACCATCCCGTCGATATGGACTCTTGGGGAAGATCAGCCTGTTATCCCCGGGGTACCTTTTATCCGTTGAGCGACACCGCTTCCACACGCAAGTGCCGGATCACTAGTCCCGACTTTCGTCCCTGCTCGACCCGTCAGTCTCACAGTCAAGCTCCCTTATGCACTTACACTCAACACCTGATTGCCAACCAGGCTGAGGGAACCTTTGGGCGCCTCCGTTACCCTTTAGGAGGCAACCGCCCCAGTTAAACTACCCACCAGACACTGTCCCTCGACCCGATCAGGGCCGCAAGTTAGATACCCAAACCAACCAGAGTGGTATTTCAACAATGCCTCCACCTGAACTGGCGTCCAAGCTTCACCGGCTCCCACCTATCCTACACAAGCTAATTCGGATACCAATGTCAAGCTATAGTAAAGGTCCCGGGGTCTTTCCGTCCTGCCGCGCGTAACGAGCATCTTTACTCGTACTGCAATTTCGCCGGGCCTGTGGTTGAGACAGTGGGGAAGTCGTTACGCCATTCGTGCAGGTCGGAACTTACCCGACAAGGAATTTCGCTACCTTAGGATGGTTATAGTTACCACCGCCGTTTACTGGCGCTTAAGTTCTCCGCTTCGCCATTGCTGGCTAACAGGTCCCCTTAACGTTCCAGCACCGGGCAGGCGTCAGTCCATATACATCGTCTTACGACTTCGCATGGACCTGTGTTTTTAGTAAACAGTCGCTTCCCCCTGCTCTCTGCGGCCATACCACGCTCCACCCGCAAGGGGCTTCACGCGTCCGGCCCCCCTTCTCCCTAAGTTACGGGGGCAATTTGCCGAGTTCCTTAACCACAGTTCACCCGTCGCCTCGGTATTCTCTACCTGACCACCTGTGTCGGTTTAGGGTACGGGCCGCTCGGAACATCGCTAGAGGCTTTTCTCGGCAGCATAGGATCAATGACTTCACCAGAACGGCTCGGCATCACGTCTCAGCCACATGCACCGCGGATTTGCCTACGGTACGGCCTACACGCTTACCCCGGCACAACCACCGGCCGGGATCATCTACCTTCCTGCGTCACCCCATCACTCAACTACTACCCACCGAGGTCACAGACTCCATGCCCTAGGTCCGAAGACCGCCGGCACTTCGCGTGCTTAGTACAGTGAGGTTCGTCGTTGGCGCTCCTTTGCGGGTACGGGAATATCAACCCGTTATCCATCGACTACGCCTCTCGGCCTCGCCTTAGGCCCCGACTCACCCAGGGCGGATTAGCCTGCCCCTGGAACCCTTGGTCATCCGGCGGAAGGGGTTCTCACCCTTCATTCGCTACTCATGCCTGCATTCTCACTCGTGTAGCGTCCACGGCTGGATCACTCCGCCGCTTCACCCGCAACACGACGCTCCCCTACCCATCCACACACCTGCACACCAAGACGAATCCTGGAGCGGAGTTAATGTGTGAATGCCACAGCTTCGGCGGTGTGCTTGAGCCCCGCTACATTGTCGGCGCGGAACCACTTGACCAGTGAGCTATTACGCACTCTTTAAAGGGTGGCTGCTTCTAAGCCAACCTCCTGGTTGTCCATGCGATCCCACATCCTTTTCCACTTAGC